>JAGWMH010000240.1 GCA_028871775.1 Betaproteobacteria bacterium | reverse complement strand
TTGAGCGGCAGTATGACGCCGAACATGCGCGACAGGCCGATGGCCATGTCCGAATAGCCGGAGAAGTCGAAATACAGTTGCAGCGTGTAGCACAGCGCACCACCCCAGGCTTCGATGAAAGTCAGGTGGACTCCCGCCGCCGGCGCGCCGAACACCGGCCCGACGTAAGCGGCGACGCCATCGGCGATAATGATTTTCTTGAACAGGCCGATGAAGAAGATGGTCAGCCCCACCGCCATGTTCTCGTAGCTGAAGCGGTAGGTCGAGGCATGCGCGAACTGCGGCATCATCTCCTTGTGGTGCAGCACCGGGCCGGCGATGAGGTGCGGGAAATAGGTGACGAACAGGGTGTAGTGGATGAAGTTGTATTCCTTCACCTTGCCCTGGTAGGTGTCCACCAGGAAAGCGATCTGGGTGAAGGTGAAGAACGAGATGCCCAGCGGCAGGATGATCTCGCCCAAAGAAAGATGAGAGCCCGCCAGGCTGCTGATGCTGCCCAGGAAGAAGTTGGCATATTTGTAGTAGCCGAGCAGCAGCAAGTTGGCGCTGACCGCCACGAACAGCAGGCGTTGCGGACTGAGTGCTGATTTCTCAGTCCTCAGTCCTTGTTTCTCAGCCCTGATCCTGGCCTTGGCGATCCACAGGCCGAAGCTGTAGTTGCACACCACCGAGCCCAGCAGCAGCCCGACGTAGGCCGGGTTCCAGTAACCGTAGAAGAACAGCGAGGCGAAAGCCAGCCAGCCGGCGGCAAAGGCGTGGCTGACCCGGGCAAGCTGGAAGAAGCCCAGCAGCACTGCCGGCAGATACAGAAAAATAAAACCGTAGGAGTTGAACAGCATTTAAACGTGACGATATAAATACTGCCGCACAAACAACCGTTCGCCCTGAGCCTGTCGAAGGGTCACCACGAACGGCTCCGAAGGTTGGCTTCCAGTCTTGACGCCATGTCTAGCCGCGGATAAAGAAATCGTGTATCGCCGCGCTTACCCGTGCGATGTCCTCATCGCTCATTTCGTAGTGCAGCGGCAGGCGCAACAGGCGTTCGCTCAGGCCATCCGTCACCGTCATGGCGCTGGCGGTGCGGCCATACTTGCGCCCGGCGGGGGAGGAATGCAGCGGCACGTAATGGAATACCGGATGGATGCCCTGTGCCTTGAGGTGCGCGATTAATTTTGTGCGTGTCTCCAGACTGTCGAGGATGACATAGTACATGTGCCCATTGCTGTCGCCGTCAAAGGCGGGCAGGCGCAGCTTGCCCGCCTGTTGCAGCGATGCAAGTTGCGCTGCATAGGCGGTGCAGATATGGCAGCGTTTTGCGGTGATCTGGTCGGCGTGCTCCAGTTGCGCGTAAAGGAAAGCGCCGATCAGCTCGCTCGGCAGGTAGGATGAGCCGATGTCCACCCAGGTATATTTATCCACCTCGCCGCGGAAGAACTGGCTGCGGTTGGTGCCTTTCTCGCGCACAATTTCCGCACGCTCGGCGAAACGTTCGTCATTCACCAGCAGCGCGCCGCCCTCGCCGCTGATGATGTTCTTGGTCTCGTGAAAGCTCAGGCAGCCGAAGTGCCCGATGCTGCCCAGCGCCCGGCCCTTGCAGGTGGAAAGCAGCGCCTGTGCGGCATCCTCCACCACCAGCAGCTGGTGCCGCTGCGCGATGGCCATGATGGCATCCATCTCGCACGGCACCCCCGCGTAATGCACCGGAACGATGGCACGGGTCCTGGGGGTGATGGCCGCCTCAATCAATGTTTCGTCTATGTTCAGGTTGTCGGAGCGGATGTCCACGAACACCGGCACGGCCCCACGCAATACAAAGGCATTGGCGGTGGACACGAAGGTATAGGAAGGCAGGATGACCTCGTCGCCGGGCCGGATGTCGCACAGGATGGCGGCCATTTCCAGCGCGGCAGTGCAGGAATGGGTGAGCAGTGCGCGGCGAACGCCCAGCTTTTCCTCAAACCAGCGGTGGCATGATTTGGTGTAGCCTCCGTCGCCGGAAAGATGGCCTTGCGCCACGGCATTGGCGATGTAGTCGAGCTCATGGCCGATGATGAACGGCTTGTTGAATGGGATGGGTTTCATTTTCTTGTAGCAAAAATCTGTTACGCTTTAGCAATATTCTAACAGGTGTTCAGACATGGCAACCTACGCCGTAGGCGACATACAAGGGTGCTGCACCGAATTCCGGCAACTGCTGGAACGAATACGCTTCGACCCGGCAGCGGACAAGCTGTGGCTGGTGGGCGACCTGGTCAACCGCGGTCCGGAATCACTGGATGTGTTGCGGCTGGTGAAATCGCTGGGCGACAGCGCGATCACCGTGCTCGGCAACCACGACCTGCACCTGCTCGCGGTGGCCGAGGGCGTGGCCGAGCTGCACCGCAGCGACACCCTGGACGAGGTTCTGTCCGCCCCGGACCGCGATGAACTGCTGGATTGGCTGCGCAGCCAGCGCCTGCTGCATGCCGAAGGCGATTATGTGCTGGTGCACGCAGGCCTGTTGCCAAGCTGGACGGTGGCACAGGCGCAGCAGCTTGCACATGAGGTCGAGGCTGTATTGCGCGGCGATCACTATCATGATTTTTTCGTGCGCATGTACGGCAACAACCCCACCCAGTGGCAGGACGACCTCACCGGCCACAAGCGCCTGCGCGTCATCACCAATGCCCTCACGCGCATGCGCATCTGCACCCCGCAGGGCGAGATGGAATTCAAGTTCAAGGGCGTGGAAAAAGACATCCCGCAAGGCTACTGGGCCTGGTTCAATGTGCCGGGCCGCGCCAGCGCCGATGCCACCGTCATCTTCGGCCACTGGTCGGCGCTGGGCCTGAAAGTGGATCGCCACGTCATCGCGTTGGACACCGGCTGCCTGTGGGGCGGGCCGATGAGCGCCATCCGGCTCGAAGACCGCCAGCTATTCCAGGTGAGCTGCAAGAACCCGGTAGCGAAGAATTGGTGATGCCTGTTATAGTTTTCGCAGCAAGAAGAGAAGCCGCGCCGGAATATACGGCGTATTTGCCATCTACTAATGACATGGACTCCCCCTACTCAAAAGGCATCTGATGTGCCAGATTGGGAATGCTAATTTCCAATCACTGAGAGGAGGAGTCAAAATGAAGCTTACCCGAATTGGGCTGGATACAGCAAAGCAGGCGTTTCAAATA
>JAGWMH010000239.1 GCA_028871775.1 Betaproteobacteria bacterium | reverse complement strand
CGCACCTTTGGCGAAACGCGCGGGCAGATCCGGATTGGCGAGGAACGGCACGCCGAATGACACCATGTCCGCCTGATTTGCGCCGAGCGCGGCACTGGCGCGCGCGAGGTCGTAACCGCTGTTGGTCATGTAAACCCCCTGCCAGATTTTGCGCAGCTTGCCGAGGTCAAATGCGGGGCCAGCCGCGCCGGGTTTCTCCATGCCCATCTCCGTGATATGCAGGTAGGCGAGGCCGAAGCGGGTGAGTTGCCCGACTGCATAGCCGAATGTCGCCTCGGGATTGGAATCGCGCATGTTGTTGAACGGCTGCAACGGGGAAAGCCGGATGCCGACGCGATTCGCGCCCCACACCGCAGATACCGCCTCGGTCACTTCCAGCATCAGCCGCGCGCGGTTTGCCAGCGAGCCGCCATAGGCATCGGTGCGTTTGTTGGAGCCGTCGCGCAGGAACTGGTCGAGCAGGTAACCATTCGCGCCGTGGATTTCCACTCCGTCGAAACCCGCAGCCAGCGCGTTCTGCGCGGCGGTGCGGTAATCCTCGATGATGCCGGGAAGTTCGGAGAGTGCCAGCGCGTGCGGCGTTACATAATCCTGCATGCCATGATAGGTGTATACCTTGCCCGATGGCTTGATCGCAGAAGGCGCGACCGGTGTTGCTCCATTGGGCTGCAATGAGGGATGCGAAATGCGCCCGACATGCCATAGTTGCAAAAAGATACGGCCACCCTTGGCATGCACCGCATCGGTTACGCGCCTCCAGCCTGCAACCTGCGCCGCGCTGTGGATGCCGGGTGTGGCGGGATAACCCACTCCCTGCGGCGAGATCTGCGTGGCCTCGGTGATGATCAGCCCGGCGCTGGCGCGCTGCGCATAGTATTCGGCATTGACCGGCTGCGGGACATTGCCTTCGCCGGCGCGGTTACGCGTCATCGGCGCCATCGCCATGCGGTTGGGCAGGGTGTAGGGGCCGAGCCGGATGGGCGAGAACAGCGTGATATTCACGGGCATGGTTTGCTCCTCAGATATGTGATTTTGCCCATTGTACGATACTCGCGGCATCCATCGCACCGGCCTGGCGCGCGACTTCGCGTCCGTTCCTGAACAAGGCCAGTGTCGGGATGCTGCGGATGTGGTAACGGGCGGCGAGTTCCTGCGCCTCCTCGGTGTTCAGTTTGGCCAGCCGCACATGCGGTTCCAGCCGTGCCGCCGCCTGCTCGAAGGCCGGCGCCATCATGCGGCAGGGACCGCACCACGGCGCCCAGAAATCCACCAGCACCGGAATGTCATTGCGCGTGAGGTGCTGGTTGAAGTTGCCGCTGTCGAGCGTTAGCGGGTGGGCAGTGAACATGGGCTGTTTGCATTTGCCGCAGGCGGGATGCTCATTCAGCTTGGAATCAGGAACACGGTTCACCGCATTGCAATGCGGGCAGACGATGTGCAGGGGGTCGCTCATGGAATTCCTCTCGGTCAACGATGTGACATAAATGGGACGTCCGGGGGAAAATTAACCCCACCCAAAGACTTTATCGGGCTGGGTTGCGTAGCGCGGTGGCTGACCGCCTCGCCTTCGTGGAACAGCCACAGCGAGCCGGGCGGCATGGTGAGCCACGGCTCGTTGTCGGTGAGCGGCTGGGTGGCGATGATTGCCACGCGGTCGTTGGGCGTGGTCACCTGGCTGAAATCCACCATCACGTCCTCGTCCTTCAGGTGCGCCACGTTGAACGGCGCGCGCCGCACAATGTAGCTCAACTCGGTGGAACAGTGCGCCATCAGCCACTCGCCGTTGGACAGCAGGAAATTGAAGATGCCCATCCTGGCAAGCGGATGGCAGAGTTCGTGCAGCGCGGCGAACAGTACATCGCGTGCCGGTGGTGCATTGCCGAAACGCTGCCGCAGGCTTTGCAGCAGCCAGCAGAAGATGTGCTCGCTGTCGGTGTTGCCGACGGGCAGGAAGCTGCCGTCCAATGCGGGCCGGAACTGCGGCAGGTTGCCGTTGTGCGCGTACACCCAATAGCGCCCCCACAGCTCGCGCTGGAAGGGATGCGTGTTTTCCAGCGAGACGATGCCCTGCGTCGCCTTGCGGATATGCGCGACGACATTCAGCGAGCGGATCGGGTAATTGCGCACCAGTTCGGCGATGGGCGATTGCGCCGAGGGCTGCGGGTCGAGGAAAAGGCGCACGCCACGCCCCTCGAAGAAGGCGATGCCCCAGCCGTCGGCATGCACATCGGTCTCGCCGCCGCGCTTCTGGAAGCCGGAGAAGGAAAAACAGATGTCCGTCGGAACATTGCTGTTCATGCCGAGCAGTTGGCACATGGCGTTCTCCGTTTTGCAGAGCCTGAAATTCAATTCAGGCCACAGAGAGCACAGAGTACACAGAGCGGACGGCTTTTCTCTGTGAACTCTGTGTGCTCTGTGGCTAGATTCTTACTTGAAACGCATGGACAAATCCACCGCCTGCACATCCTTGGTCAGGCTGCCGATGGAAATGCGGTTCACGCCGGTTTCGGCGATGGCGCGCACGTTGTCGAGATTGATGCCGCCTGAGGCTTCCAGCTCGGCGCGGCCCGCAGCAAAGATCACGGCAGCGCACATTTTCTCAAGGTCGAAGTTATCCAGCAGGATCAGTTTCGCTCCCGCATCCAGCGCTTTGCGCAATTCTTCCAGGCTTTCCACCTCGATCTGGATCGTCGCATCTGGTGGAGCCAGGCGGAATGCCTGCTCCAGCGCGGGGCGGATGCCGCCTGCCGCCAGGATGTGGTTCTCCTTGATCAGGATGCCGTCGAACAGCCCGATGCGCTGATTGTGCCCGCCGCCTGCCTTCACCGCATACTTCTGTGCCATGCGCAGGCCGGGTAAGGTCTTGCGCGTGTCCATGATTTTCGCACTGGTGCCCGCTATCGCATCCACGTAGCGCCGCGTTGCCGTCGCGGTGGCAGAAAGGGTTTGCAGGAAATTCAGCGCGGTGCGTTCTGCCGTGAGCATCGCGCGCGCCTCACCGCGAATTTCGCACAGTGTCTGGTTGGCTTCCGCGGTCTCGCCTTCGCGCAGTTGCCAGCGGATTTCGCAATTCGCATTCAGCGCGCGGAAGCAGCCCTCGAACCACAACGTGCCGCACAGCACCATCCGCTGGCGCGTGATGACCGTGGCCCGCGCCTGCGCGTGCTCGGGGATCAGTTG
>JAGWMH010000238.1 GCA_028871775.1 Betaproteobacteria bacterium | reverse complement strand
AAAGGTGGCTTCCTAAAATGCGCTCATCGTGAATTATATATATACGATCAATTACAGCGCAGGGGATCACAATGAAGTGCAACAAAATCCTGGCAGCGACAGTCGCTGCTGCATTGGCCGCCCCGTTGCAAGCTTTCGCGGATACCGCCAATTTCAATTGGTATGGGAATTTCGATGTGTCTGATGACAGCATCAATACTGGCACTGCTACAAAAGGTACACCCGGCACTACGTCCAACCGCGTGTCGAGCAACACCTCTTTTATAGGCGTTAAAGGTTCCGTAGCCGCAGGTGATGGACTGTCTGCGATCTGGCAGGTTGAATCACTGCTTAGCCTGGGCGATTCCGCAGCCAACGGCACTAATGGTATAGGCTATTTGGCTAATCGCAACAGCTTTGTTGGCCTGAAAAGCGACCGCTACGGTACCATTTTTGCTGGCCGCAATGACACGCCGTATAAGCTGTCTACCCGCCTGTTTGACCAATTTGATCGAGGTATTGCCGATAACCGTTCCATCATGGGCGGCTCCACTGGTACTAGCGCCAAATCATCGTTTGATGGTCGGCAAGACCAAGTTGTGGCCTACGTCAGCCCGAGTCTGGAGGGAGTCACCGTTGCGGCTGCCCATGTGAACCTGAGTCCAACAGTTAGCACTGGCGGCACTTTCCAGGGTAGCGCAATATCCGTCGCGGCTTGGTACAACGCTAATGGCCTCTATGCTACTTTGGCCTATGAACTGCATGACTTGCAAGCTCAAGCCAGCGGGACGGGTAGTGAACATGCCACCAAGCTGGGCTTGGGTTACACACAGGAAGGCGCCTACACCGTGGGTTTCGCTGCAGAACAGACCAGCGATAACCTGGGTGCCGCTGCCGCCAATTTGTATGGCCACAATGCATACTACGTGTCTGGCAGGTTCTATGTTGGCAGCGCCGGCGCAATCAAGGCTGCTTTTACCGATGCCAGCAACCTGGCCGGCGGGAATGCCGCCAATACCGGCGCCAGACAGTACTCGCTGGGTTATGACTACATCCTGAACAAGAACGTCACGGTGTATGCGCTGTACACCAAGCTAAGCAACGAGTCGGCTGCGGGTTATAGCTTGTCGGTCTCTAACGGTACCGCAGCCTCCATAGGTGGGCCTAGCACTATCTCTGGCATAGGCGCATCACCTTCCGCTTTGGGGGTTGGCGTGCTAGTCACGTTCTAACGAATAGCGTTTACTCCATATATTTTGGTTTTTCGAGAAGTTGAAGTGATGCAACAGCGATTCAAATCCTGCGTGTGATGCACACTGCGAGAAAATATCCATAGGGCGCCTCTAAAAAATCTGGCTCGCGTAGAGGGGCCGTGTTATTGAAATCATTCCTGAACCACTTCAAAATCATGGGTGATGTCCGCCGTCTTGCCCAGCATGATGGAGGCCGAGCAATATTTTTCTGCGGAGAGCTTGATGGCGCGCTCCACCTGTTCCGGTTTCAAATCCTTGCCGGTGACAACGAAGTGGAAATGTATGCTGGTAAACACCTTGGGGTCTTCCGTGGCGCGCTCCGCCCGGATTTCCACCACGCAGTCGGTGACTTGCTGGCGGCTTTTTTTCAGGATGTGGATGACATCGTAAGTGGTGCAGCCGCCGGTGCCGAGCAGCACCATCTCCATCGGGCGCGGCCCGAGGTTGCGCCCACCGCCGTCCGCCGGGCCATCCATCAGGACGGCATGGCCGCTTTCCGTTTCGCCCAGAAAAGAAACCTGTTCCACCCACTTGATGCGTGCTTTCATAATGTGCCTCGTTATTTTTTGTGTCAGGATTTTAACCGATACCACAGCAGCCCGATAATTTCGTGCACGAAAATTTTGCTGTCGCGCAGCGCTTCGGCGCGCGGTAAAAAGGCAAGCAGATCGGTCTGGTAGCGCGTGGTGAAGGCGGTGGGAGCGGGCACGACATCGAATCCGGCGGACTGGAATGCCATGATCGAACGCGGCATGTGCCAGGCGTGGGTGACCAGATAGATGCGCTTGATACCGGCCTGCCGCAGGATTTGGTAACTGTAGCGCGCGTTCTCCAGTGTGTTGTCGGAGGCGTCCTCGGACCAGCGCACCGGAACCTTGAATTCCTGCTCCAGCACAGCCCGCATCTGCGTGGCTTCGGAAAGGTCGTTGCCGAGTGGTTTGCCGCCGGTGACCAACAGGGGTTTGCCGGTTTCGTGTTGCAATCTGGCGGCATAGCGCAGGCGTACCAACGTGTCTTCGCCCGCGGTGTCGGTTCCATATTCCGGCGCATGAAAATAAGTGCCGCCGCCCAGCACCACGATGGCGTCGGCGGGTTGTGTTTGCGCATCAACGGATTTGATTTGCCCTTCCAGTAAGCGCAGTGCGCTCTCGGCAAAATAAGGAGTGCAGCACAGCCACAGCAGCGCAAATGAGCCGGCGAGCAGTGTGCGACCGAGACGCGGGTACGAACGGACAATCAACAACCCAACCAGCGCGGCGAGTAGCAGGCTGAGCGGGGGGAGCAGGAACGCGCTGATCAGGTTGGTGACGAACCAGGACATTGAGTCTACATAAGTGAAAAACGCGGGGTTGCCGCAATTCCCGCATGATACCCGAGCAGCCTTGCGATGGGATGGCCTGGCATCTTCCGATACGAGTCTGAAAGAGTAACTGCATTTTCAATATTTGCTATAATGCGCACCGCATTGAGGTGCCGGATGGCTTGCGCCATCCGGTTAAACGGGAAACAGGTGAAACACCTGTGCTGCCCCCGCAACGGTAAGCAAGTGTGGACGCATCAACATGCCACTGTGAGCAATCATGGGAAGGCGATGCGTTTAGTCTTGCGAGCCCGTATATCGGCCTTGAGTGCAGGAATCCCGCAAGGATTCCACAGGTCGGGAAATGCTGCGGGCGGCGCATGGACGGCAGAATGGCCAGCCATGCCGGTTAGCCAATACTTCCTTCCTGTTGTCCGCATCATTTCCTGTAGTTAAACGTTCCAACGGGGAACCTTGGAACTTACTCAGGAAAATCTCAATGAAACCGCAGAAACTTTTTGCCGCCATTTTATGCGCGGCTACTCCCCTGGCTTATGCAGCAACCGATGCACTAGACGAAATCGTGGTGACGGCCACGCGCATCGCGCAACCATTAAACCAATCACTTACTCATACAACAGTTATCACTGCCAAGGACATCGCTGACTCGGGCG
>JAGWMH010000237.1 GCA_028871775.1 Betaproteobacteria bacterium | reverse complement strand
CAGGCCGCCCCATTCCAGCAGTGCGGCGCAAGCCTGCGGCGATTCGAACACACCGTGCAGATACGTTGCGATGATCTGTCCGTCGCCTGAAATCGCACCGTCCGTGCGCCCATCATCGAGTTGTGCGAAGGGATGCTGCAACGCGCTGCCCTCGCTGACCCCGGCATGAATCTCGTAGCCGCTCACCGGCATGCCGCCCTGTGCGAGCTTGCCCTGCACATTGCGCAATTGTTTATGCGGCTGCAGGGTGGTGGCGAAATCCAGATAGCCGAAACCTTTGCTGCTGCCCGGCGCACCTTCGATGCCGTGTGGGTCGTGCAGTGTGTTGCCCAGCATTTGCAGCCCGCCGCAGATGCCCATCAGTTTGCCGCCATAGCGCAGATGCCGCGCCAGATAGTCCTCCCAGCCCTGCGCGCGCAGCCAGTCGAGATCGGCGCGCACGTTCTTGCTGCCGGGCAGGATTACCCAGTCGGCGCCTGGCGGCGCTGCATCGGGCGCAACCCAGTGCAGCGTCACTTGCGGATGCAGGCGCAGCGGATCGAAGTCGGTGTGGTTGCTGATATGCGGCAAGGCGGGCACCACCACGCGCAAGCAATCAGGCGCTACTTCTGTTTTTACGCGCGAGATTGAATCCTCGGCCTCCAGATGCAGGCCATGCAGATACGGCAGCACGCCCAGCACCGGCTTGCCGGTGCGCTCCTCCAGCCAGCCCAGCCCGGGCTGCAACAGCGCGATGTCGCCGCGAAAGCGATTGATGATGAAGCCGCGCACGCGCGCCAGTTCGCTCTCGCTCAGCAACGCCAATGTGCCGACCAGATGAGCAAACACGCCACCACGGTCGATGTCCGCCACCAGCAGCACCGGGCAATCCACTGCCTCGGCAAAGCCCATGTTGGCGATGTCACCGGCGCGCAGATTGATTTCGGCAGGCGAACCGGCACCTTCCACCACGATCATCTGATATTGCCTGGCCAGCCGCTGGTGCGAAGCAAGCACCGCCTCGTGCGCCACACGTTTGTAATCGTGATAGGCCGCGGCTTCCATGTTGCCGATGGCACGCCCGTGGATGATCACCTGTGCACCGGTATCGCTGTTCGGTTTTAGCAGCACCGGGTTCATGTCGGTATGCGGGGCAAGGCCCGCCGCCTGCGCCTGCACAGCCTGCGCGCGGCCGATCTCGCCGCCGTCCGCAGTCACCGCGCTGTTCAGCGCCATGTTCTGCGGCTTGAATGGCGCCACGCGCACGCCGCGCCGCCTGAACACACGGCACAGGCCCGCCACCACGGTGCTCTTGCCCGCATCCGAAGTGGCGCCCTGGATCATCAGTGTGGTCGCGGTCATTTTGAATGTGTCTGTTTAAGTGCTGTGCTCAGTCTGCTCCACTCCGCCGCGCTGCCGGGCAGGCCGAAACGCATGCTGCTCGGTTGTGTGAACAGGCGGGTGAGGATGCCGCGTTGCGCCAGCTGCTGATGGATAACCTCGGCCTGCTCTGTCAGCACCCACTGAAACAGGCCGCAGCCGCCTGCGGGCGGCAAACCGGCATCACTCAATAATTGCGCCATGCGCGCCCCATCCTGCAGCAGGCGTTTGCGCGTTGTTGCCTGCCAGATGCTATCGAGCAGCGCAGCTTGCGCCACACAACGCGAGGGGCCAGCCACGCTCCATGGCCCCAGCGCTGCGCACAGACGCGCCAGCAATTCGGCATGTGCCAGCACGAAGCCGACGCGCGCTCCGGCCAGCCCGAAGAACTTTCCCAGTGAACGCAGCACGATCAACCCCTGCGGCATCTGCGGCGGCGCAAAACTTGTTTGTATGCTCGCCTCGATGAATGCCTCATCCACAACCAACCACCCGCCGCGCGCCGCAAGACGCGCATGCCACCCACGCAGCTGTGTGTGGGTAAATACTTCACCGGTAGGATTGTTCGGCTGCATCAGCAGCAGTACGTCAAGGTTCTCCACCTGTGCGGCGATTTCCTCTGCGCACAATTCCTTCACTTCATGTCCCGCACTGCGCCAGGCATGGGCATGTTCGGCATAACCCGGATGTAACACCCCGGCGCGGCAGTGGCTGCGCAGGTGCGGCAGCAGTTGTATCGCGGCTTGCGAGCCGGGAATGGGCAACAGGTCAGGCGTGCCGTAATAGGCGGCTGCGGCATCCGGCAGTCCATCTTGTTCCTGCGGCAGGCACGCCCAGGCCGCGAGTGGAATTTCCGGTGGAACAAAGGGGATGGGATTGATGCCGGTAGACAGGTCCAGCCAGTCCTCCACTGCAATGCCATAGCGTGCAGCTGCGGCGCGGATTTGTCCGCCGTGTTCAAGCATTCAGCAACACTCCTGCCAATAACAGCAGTGCAACCCACAGCCACACGCCGCGTTGCACCAGTGCAATGGCGCGCGCAATATCGGAAGCCTGCGGCGCATTGCCCGCACCCAGGACTGGGCGCAGCTCGCTAACACCGTGGTAGTTTGCCGTACCGCCCAGCATCACTGTCAGGCTGCCCGCACCGCTTGCCATCACCGGCCCGGCGTTCGGGCTGTCCCAGGCGTGTGCCTGTTGCCGCCAGCAGTGCAAGGCAATACGGGTATTGCCGAGCAGCGCATAGGTGAGCGCGGTGAGCCGCGCCGGAATGAAATTCAGCACATCATCCAGCCGCGCCGCAGCCCAGCCGAAATAAAAATAGCGCGGTGTGCGATAGCCCCACATCGCATCCAGCGTGTTCGCCAGGCGGTACAGCAGCGCACCGGGCGCGCCCAGCACGGCGAACCAGAACAGCGCGCCGAATACCGCATCGTTGCCATTTTCCAGCACCGACTCGACACCTGCGCGTGCCACATCCTGCTGCTGCATCGCCGCCGTATCGCGGCTGACAATCTCGCCAACGCGCAAGCGTGCAAGCGTCAGATCGCCGGATTGCAGGGCAAGCCGGATGCGCTGCGCATGTTCGCGCAGGCTCTGCATGCCCAGCGCAAAATACAGGATCAGCACATCGAGGATAATTCGCAACGCAGGCAGTTCCCACCACAGGACTGCCAGCAGCCAGCAAGGTGATAGCGCCAGCACCCACGCCGACAAGCCGCGCAGCCGCCGTGCAGAGACAGCATTCATGCGCCCTTCCAGCCAATTGGCATAATGCCCGAAAGCCGCCAGCGGATGGAAACGGCGCGGCTCGCCCAGCAAGCGGTCGAGCAATACGGCACACATCA
>JAGWMH010000236.1 GCA_028871775.1 Betaproteobacteria bacterium | reverse complement strand
ACCGTTCGCGACGAATCAGTCGCACAGCAGAGTTGCCGGAGCTTTTCATACGCGCGAATTCCATAACGGGGTTTGGCGTAGACGTCATCTATCTGTCTTTCCTCCCGAGCGCTGGCCGTCCTTTTTCGTATTTGACGGAGGTAGCCGTGTCTCATCTTGAAAAATTCGACGGCGTCATTCACGCCACGATCGAATTAGCAGCGATTGGTTGCGCTGCACAAGGGCAACGGGTCCTCCAAAGCAGGGATTCGTTATGACCACTACTAACGAACTGGAATTGCTGCGCGCAGCCTTTTCGCTGGATCGCACCCTGTTCACCGTTCAGCGGCATACATCACGACCTAAAGGCTGTATCCGGGTGGACTGTTTCGCATCAAAAGGTTCGAGCAGCCCGGGGTTAATGAGGATAACCAGCCTCGTAGCCGGTGTACTCAAATACCACCGGAATGGCCGCGGGCTGACCATTTGCAACAGAGAGGACGCAGGCCGTAATCTGGTCGTCGCGTTGTCAAAAAAACTCGAACTTGATCTTAAACACGAGAGGCTGAACTAGCAGGGATATTTATCCGTCAGAAATCATAGTTGTTTCATTTTGCTTTTTTGAAAGAAAGGAGTTTGAGATGTTCACACGAATATTAGGGGTGCTTCTAGGTGCGCTGTTTATTTTTCCTGGTTCCGCAATAGCCAAGGAGAGGAGCGGGGAAGTCGAACTTGCCGTTACCATCGCCGCCCCGGATGACAGCAAGGATGTAAGAGTCTGGATTCCCTATCCGGTCTCGAATGATGTGCAGGATATATCGAATGTCAGAATAAGCGGTAATTTTTCACAAAGCGGAATTTACGGTGAGAAGGAAACAGGCAACCTTGCCCTTTATGCCGAGTGGACAACGCCGACAAAAAACCGCGCTATTACCCTGACTTTCGATGCTACGGCCAGGGAACTGATAAAAAAAGATATGCCCGCAGCGGAGCCCCCTATTCCTGTTGAGATAATGGAGTACCTCAAGAGCACCGCGTTCATTCCGACGGATGGCAAGGTCAGGGAAATTGCCCTCAGCGTAACAAAAGGCAAGCAGAAGATCAGCGAAAAAGCCCGGGCCGTTTACCAGTGGGTGGTCGAAAACACGGTAAGGGATCCGGATGTCAAAGGGTGCGGCACCGGAGAAGTTGAAAAAGTGCTCGCCAAGAAGGGCGGCAAGTGCGCCGATATAAGTTCGGTCTTTGTTTCGATTGCCAGGGCAGCCGGCGTGCCGGCACGTGAAGTGTTCGGCCTCAGGCTGGGAAAGAAGGATGATGAGGATATGACCGGCGGGCATCACTGCTGGGCCGAATTCTACGTACCCGGTTACGGCTGGGTTCCTGCGGATCCGGCCGATGTCAGAAAGATCATGCTGGTAGACAAACTGGACCTCAAAGGTGCCCAGGACAAAATAGACTATTATTTTGGTGGAGTTGACCAATACAGGATTGCCCTGGCCAGAGGCGGAAGGGGATATTACCTGAACCCGCGCCAGAATGACGGCCCGCTGAACTACTTCATGTATCCCTATGCCGAGGTGAACGGGAAGGCCCTTGAATGGTTGGCAGGTCAGACCGATCTGAAATTCAAGGTCAAATTCAAGGCGCATTGATTGAGCCTTACCTAACCCTAAGTTCGCAGCTATAGTCAACGGCAAGGCATACCACGCCCTTTATGGGTGACGCCAAAAACCTGGTGAACGTGTGGCACTGCCTTGCCGTCTTCTCTCAAGCCTGTTTCCTGATTGCCTAACCAACCACTTGGCCGCCGTGTTTTGGCGGCCTAGTGGAGTGGCTAGGAGTTTCATCAGTGGAATGGCTATAACCAATGACTTGCCCAGCGTTGTTTGCTGGGTTAGTCAGATGGCTGGTCCTATCAGTTGTTTCGACCGAAATCACTCTTCTTGCGTTGTTAAGCGCCAAGGCGGCATCAAGTAGTTTTTGCTTGCTGCCTGCGCATCCGGTTGTTCATGGATATTTCCATCTGGCATTGACACACCAGTAAGGTGAAAGTAAATTCCACGGGATTCCGGCACATTCAAAATTGTATCCAGTGCAGCAAACGGCCAACTGCCATTTCCAGGTTGATTCACGTTGATCGCAACCACGCCCAAAAAACGTATGCTCATGGCATACCACCAGCTTAATGCGGTTCCGACGATCCCGGCCGCACTCGAAGCGCCGACGGGGTTTGTCGCCGACACGTTTGCACGCCCATTGCAGGAGTTGCGCATCTCGCTCACGGATCGCTGCAACTTCCGCTGCGTGTATTGCATGCCTGAAGAATCCTTCGGCAAGGACCGCGTCTTTCTGCCGCAAGCTTCGCTGCTGAGTTTTGAAGAGATCACCCGCATCGCACGGATATTCGTCGCTCATGGCGTCCAGAAGGTCCGCCTGACCGGCGGCGAACCCCTGCTGCGCAAGCACATCGAAAAATTGATCGGGATGCTTGCGCAACTGAAAACACCCGATGGCCGCGACCTTGAACTGACGCTCACCACCAACGGATCGTTGCTCGCCAGAAAAGCGCAATCCCTGAAAGATGCCGGGTTGGGTCGCATTACGGTCTCGCTCGACTCGCTGGATGACGCTGTTTTCAAGCGCATGAATGGGGTTGATTTTCCCGTATCGGAGGTGCTGCACGGCCTGGAGGCCGCCCACGCAGCCGGCCTCGGGCCGGTCAAGGTGAACATGGTGGTCAAAAGGGGCATGAACGACCATGAAATCGTGCCCATGGCACGCTACTTCAAGGGCTCGCCTTTCATCCTGCGGTATATCGAATACATGGACGCAGGCATTTCCAACAACTGGAAGATGGACGAAGTTGTCCCGTCTTCCGAAGTGGTGCGGCGCATTGCCGCCCATATGCCGCTGGAGAAAATCGAAGCCAGCCATGCAGGCGAGACCGCGGAACGCTGGCGCTATCGGGATGGCAGCGGTGAGATCGGGGTCATCTCAAGCGTTACCCGGGCCTTTTGCCGTGACTGCGTCCGTGCCAGGCTGTCTACCGTGGGTGTGCTCTACACCTGCCTTTTTGCGGCGAGCGGCCACGACCTGCGGGCACTGGTGCGTTCCGGCAAAACGGATCAGGAAATTTCCGCTGCCGTTGCACACGTGTGGCGGTCGCGCGCGGACCGTTATTCAGAGCTGCGGAGCGCAAAGGGCGCAGAACGAACAGCCGGAAAGATTGAAA
>JAGWMH010000009.1 GCA_028871775.1 Betaproteobacteria bacterium | reverse complement strand
GAACTTGAACGGCACGGTCACGTTGCAGCCCTTGTAGCCTTCCTTGCGCAGCCGTTCAACCGTGGCAGCAAAGCCATCCAGCGGCGCAAGGATGGCTTCGTAGCTGATGTCCTGCCCGGTCTGCTCGGCGAACATCCTGTGGATCAGCGGCGATTTGCTGTGTGCGATGGGGTTGCCGATGACGGCGTAACGATCAGTCATTTTGGAGTGCGCGTATAAATCACTGCGCGCATTGTAAAGAAAATCAGCCAACTTTTCGTGGATTCAGCAACCCCGCCACAAGAGCTCCCGCTCCAGCCATTGCCCACACCACCGTTGCGCCGCTCGGCAAATCAAACCGGGCGGACAGCAGCAGGCCGATGGCATAACCGGCAACGCCAACCGCAAAGGCATAGTGCGTGCGGCGGTGGCGGATGCGATACGTGGCGAGCGCCGGAACAATCAGGCTGGCGAACACCAGATATACGCCGACCAATTGCACCGAGGCGGTGACGGCCAATGCGAACAGGGCGTAGAAGCCCAGGTTGCGGGTTTTCAGTTTGCTCCATTGCCACAGCGCGAGCAATACGGCGGTCAATAAAGCGGTGGCGATCAATTGATTGGCGCTTACCCACAGGATCTGCCCGACCAGCAAATCCTTGAGATGTTCGCCCGCGTGCACATCGCGGCTCATCAGCAAGATGCCGCCGCTGGCGGCGAGCACGAAAGTCAGGCCGATGCAGGCTTCCTTGATTTCGGACAAGTGGCGCTCGATCAGCGCGAGCAGTGCCGCACCACACAGCGCGCTGGCAGCGGCGAGGAGCTGCACCAGCAGCGGCTGTTCGGTTAAGCCCAGCAGTGCGGCGATGACGATACCCAGCCCGGCAATTTGCGCGACGGCAAGATCGGCGAAAATTACACCACGCTCCAGCACCTTCATGCCGAGCGGGATGTGCGTGGCAAGCACCAGCAAGCCCGCGATGAGCGCGGGCAGCAAGATGTTGAGTTCGATAGTATTCATTTCAACCCCGCCAGCAAACGTTGGATGGTGTCGTCAAACAGTGTGAACAAATCGGTTGCCTGCGGCGTGCCGCCCACGGTATAGGGCAACATCACGGCAGGAATGTGTGCACGTTGTGCTATCCATTCCGACGGCCGCCCATCCTGATAGGCAGCGCGCAATACCATGCGCGCCGGATGTTGTTGCAATTCATTCAGCACTTTTGCGAGATACGCAGCGCTGGGTTCCAGGCCGGGCTTTGGCTCCAGCTCGGCGACTTGTTTCAGCCCCAGCCAGTTGCTCAGGTAGGGGAATCCTTTGTGCTGCACGATGACGGGTACGTCCTTTAATGAAGCGGCCTGCTTCTCCCACTTCGCAATGGCGGCGCGCCACTGCTGGCTGAACGTGGCGTATTGCTGCTGGTAAAGTTGTGTGTTGGCCGGATCAAGCTGTATCAGGCGTTTGCTGAGGGCTTCCGCAACCGGCAGGAAGTTGCGCGCATCGGTCTGAATGTGCGGATTGCCCGACGCATGCACATCGCCCTCGGCGCGATCCAGTCGTGCCGGAACTTCCAGCATGGTGACATATTGCGCGGCTTCAAAATTGCCGCTGCTGCCGGATTGAATGGCGCCGTTGCCGGATTCGCGCAGCACTACCGGCAGCCAGCCGATTTCAAGTTCCGCACCGGTGCACACCAGCAGTTGCGCGCGGCGCGCCTTGGCGATCAGGCTGGGGCGTGCTTCCACGCGGTGCGGGTCCTGCAGCGCGCCGGTGGCGGTGTAAATGCTGGCCTGATTACCCGCAAGCTGTTGGGTGAGGGCTGCCCATTCCGGTTCGCAGGCGAATACGTTGAGTGCGGCGTGGACGTTGCCGCTGATGAGCAACAACAGGAAAGCGCAGAGAATTTTTCTGGCTACGACATAACGCTCGCCTGCGCGAGCATTAGCCTGCGCCGAGGAGGGGTAAGCAGGCATTTCGCCAAGAGGCGAAAGCTCGCAAACTACACTTTGTTTCGTTTTCATGGTTTTCCCTTTTGGATTTGCATATCAATACTGGTGTGCACCGTGTGCTCCCAGACTCATGATGTATTGCAGGAATAGCTGGTTATCCGGCAACCCTTGCCGCGAGTCGTCGCGTGCCAGTTGCAGGCGCAGACGGGAAAATTCGCTGGGGCTGTAATCCACCATCCAGGTGAGGCGCGAAGGATTAAATGCATAGTTGCTGATGACGTTGCCCGCATTCAGCGCGCCAACCGCAGCGATACCCGGATCGAGCCGGTCGTAGCGCAAGCCGCTGCGCCAGGCTGGCATGAACTGGTACACGCCTTGCAGGTACCAGCCGCTTTGCGCGACGGCGTAGCTGTCGGTAGTAGCAAGGTTATAGGTCAGCAAGCCGCTTTCCTCGCGGCGGAAATATTCACCCTGCAGCTTGAGGTAGCGCTCGCGGAGGTTGCCGTTGGGCGCGTATTTCCACACGAAATCCAGCCCGGCGGTGCGGCTGTCGCCGCTGAAGCTGTTGCTCACGCCGCCCGCCGTATTAAGCAGATCCGGCACCCCGGTGCTCACCGCATTCACGCGCCTGGTCTCATGCAGCGACAGCCCAGCGCGCCAGCTGTGTTCGATGCCGATATCGTCGCCGATGTGCGCGAACAGAACTCCTGCACCTGCGCCATTTTTGTTCTGCCGGTCCGTTCCCGGAAAGCCGCGCCCGCGGCCCAACTCGCCGCCAACCTCGACAAACATATCGGTCGGTGCCAGCCACTTCAGCTGCAAGCCGTCTTCGCCGATCTGGTTATCCCACAGCACGCGATATACCAGCGGCTGGTCAACGAAATCCCAGGCATGGGCGTGTTGCTCGTTGAGATAGCCGAGGCCGGAGAAGAAGCGCCCCATTTTCAGGTTGAATCCGTTACCCAACGCACTGCTTTGCACGAAAGCATTCTCCACGCTGATGCCGCCCGCCGGAGCCAGCGCGAACGTAGCTGCGCCGCGAAACTGCGGATCGATGTTGGCTGCAATGCTCAACTCCGATTCCTTGAGCGACAAGCCCTGCGTATAGCCCGGGTTGTTGGCATTCAGCGCAAAGCCGGTTGCGGCAACCGCAGTATCCTGTTTGAACTGCCCGTAAGTGCCGGACAGGATCAGCGACACGGCGGGGTTAAAGCTGCTCTCGCTGCTTGTTGCGACGGCTCCGCTGCGGGTGGGTTGTTGTGCGGCAGCTTGAGCCTGTGCCGCAATGCTTTCCGCCTGCCGGCTGTTTGCTTCGGCTTGTTGCAAACGTTGTTCCAGCTGCGAGATGCGCTGCTCATAGTTTTGCTTCAATTGTTGAATCTGCTCGCGGATGGCTTGCAGATCATCATCGGTTGCGGCGAGCGCATTGAGCGGGTTGCCCAATAGTACGGCAAGCGCCACATACCAATAAAAATAGCGGGACATGGTTTACTCCTCAAAAGCATGACAAAACCTCGCACACTAAAGGCGGGGAATTTGAATGGGCTTATGCGGAGTAAGGAGGAGCGCGCGCCGCGAAAGGGACAGACGCGACGGAAAAGAAGGGATAAGTGTAGTTTTGTTCTACGCCGCCCATATTCGGGCTTTGCGTAAAACTGACGATACTGCTGCCGATGGCGCTGCTGATCTGCGCATAGGCATCGCAGAGGTCGCAGTGCTTATCGTATGCCGGCGATTGATCGCCCGATTGTGACTGCTCGGTCAGCACATGCGTAATGCCATGCGTCAGCCCGCCGAGCTGAGCGAACAGCAGGGCGAATACCAGCAGCAGTTTCAGGAGCAAGGGTTGCATGCGCATGGGTGCGACCTTAACAAAGAAGCCCGGGCGAGGCAAGGCGGGGCGCCTCATTGGTGCACTGCTCGAGTCGGCTACTCGCTCTCCAGCTTGTCGGATTGGGTGAAGGTCCAGGTGCGAGTGATGCTGAGGATGTCGGTGTCCCTGCGGATTTCCGGCGGCAGCGGGGCGAAGGGGGCCGCCAGCTTGACGATGCGCTGTGCCGCCGCATCGAGAATGCGCTGACCGGACGAGTGGCTCACTTCCACGCTTTCCACGCTGCCGTCGGCACGGATGGCAACGGTGAGTTGCAGGCTGCCGAAAATCTTTTGCTGGCGCGCCTGCTCCGGATAATTCAGGTTGCCGATGCGCTCCACCTTGATACGCCAGTCCTCGACGTACTGCGCAAAGCGGAATTCCTGCGTGCGTGCGCCGATGAATTTGCGCCGCGGCATTTTCTGGTAGGTGTCCAGATTCTTGTGGATCTCGGCTTCCAGGCGAGCGATTTCCAGGCTGCGCTGTACCAGGTCTTCGCCATTCATGCGCTCGCTTTCCTGCTGTTGCTGCCGGTTGTTTTCCTGCACCACACTGTGCGTGCTCTTGACCTGGGTCAGCAGACGCTTGCTCTCCTGCTCCAATTGTCGCACACGCCGCGCGGCTTGTTCTGGTGTGAACTGCTTGCCATCTTTCAGGACGGGTAGCGGGGTTTTTGCGCGGCGCTCTTCAGGTGTGTTGCCGCCGCCATCGAGATGGTGCTGCGCCAGCGCGTCGGCTTTTGTGGGACGTGATTTCGATTTGGCATTAACCAGCACCACTTGCAGCGGTTGCGGTAGATCGGCGGCCTTGCGCGGATCGGGCAGGACGAAGCCGATGCCGAACAGCGCAAAAGCATGCAACGCCAGAGAAAATACCATGGCGGCGGCGAGCGGCTGTTTGATCAGGGCTGGCAAGTCGCGGCCTCCTCAATCGCGGAAATGAAACGTGCGTTGAAATTCAGGTCGAGCAGGTCAATGCCGCCCAGCTCCAGCATGACGCGTGTGTCGGGCGGCAATTCCGGCAGCGAGGGAATTCGCCCCACCAGCGGGATGCGCGCGAGCCTCACCAGGTTTTCGCGCAGCACCACCGCATCAACGGTAAGTCCGCGTAGCGGTTCGTTTGCTCCCTCGCCCGCAGCGCGGGAGAGGGTTGGGGAGAGGGCTTCCTTGGCAGCTTGCTCCTGCAACAGCCAGCGCAGGCACCAGTAGCGTTCCATGTTGCGTTGGAAATCGTTGTAGATGGTGTAGGCAGAATCGAAGTTGCTCATCACGGTAAACAGCGCGGTGTCGTTCTGCGCATAGATGGGTGCTTCGCCGCGCAACAGGCTGATGATCTGGCGCTGGTTGATGAAGTCCACATAGCGGCGCAGCGGCGAGCTGGACCACAGGTATTGCGCCACCCCCAGCCCCTGGTGCGGCGCGGGCACGGTGCTCATCTTCACCTTGCCGTTGCTCTGCGTGCGGTAAATGCCCGCCACGTTGTGTGCCGCGAGCAGCCTGCCCCATTCGCTGTTGACGAAAATCATCAGCTCCGCCACCACCTTGTCTATGGGCGAACCGCGCTGCCGCGTGCTGATGGTGATGCGGTCGTTCTCCACATGGAAATTGTAATCCATCTGCTGCGTGCTGTTGTCGGCAGACTTGCCGCGCATGGCTTCCAGTTTTTGCGCGAGATTCCATAATAGCGCCAGTTCCGGCGCAAAGGGATAATCCTGCTTGCCCGCGGCCAGCGTGGCTTCGTTGAACAGCGGCTCCAGCGTGTCGTGGCGCAGGTTGGCGGCGATATGAATGCGCTCGACGCGGCTTTCCGTGCTGATCACGGCCAGGGTTGCGGCATCCACCTCGAGGTACATGGACAGCGAGGGGCAGACATTGTCCGCGCTCAGGGTAAAGGCCTGCACCACGCTCTCCGGCAGCATGGTGATCTTGTCGCCCGGCATATATACCGTGGACAAGCGCTGCGCCGCGATGGCATCGCCCTTTGATCCGGGCGCGATGCCCAGCGTGGGTGCGGCGATGTGCACGCCGATGCGCCAGTTGCCGTTGGCAAGCTGCACAACCGAGAATGCATCGTCAATTTCCGTGGTGGTTGCATCGTCGATACTGAAGGCGGTATCTTCGGCCAGCGGCAATTCCGGATGCGCTTCCACGGTAACCTCGGGGAAGCCGGTGCCGTGCGGGAAGTGTTCGAACAGGAAACGCTGCAAATGGTAATCCTGCGTGGAAGGCAGTGCGCCGCAGCGCTGCAACAGGTGCGCGGCGGACAGGTGAGTGGCGGCGCAGGCGGCTTCCAGCGCTTTCACTTCGGCCGTGTTGCGGTCGGGTTTGTAGAGCAGTTGCGGCAGCTTGCCGGCGAATTCCGGCGGCAGCGTGAAACCGGTCAGTTCCTCGGTGTAGCGCGCCTGCAAGGCGGCCTGCAGGCGCTTCTTCTCGGCGCTGGCCAGCGCCGACGTGAGCGCGTCCGGCGGCGCGGCCTTGTAGTGGCCCTTGCCTTTCTTGTAGAAGTGCATCGGCGAGGAATGCAGGCGGATCAGGGTGCCAGCCGCCTCGATGGGGTTGGGTGCATGGCCGAAATACTCGCTGGCCAGCGCAGCAAAACCGAATTCGTCCGCAGGGCAGCATTCCCACAGGAATTCCACGTCCATGTCTGCAGCAATGCTTCCCGCCTGTGCCATGAATTCCGTCAGCCCAGGTTGGGCGAAACGTAGCAGCACATTTGCCTCCTTGATCTTGCTGCGCTTGCCGTGCAGGCTTTCCACCTGCAATGAAGTGGTGTTGTCGGTGAGTATGGCGCCAACCTTGAAGGCGCCGTCTTCTTCGTAGAAAATGTTCATTGGTGGTGCGGAGAAAAAAGTGGCGCGATTATACCCCACCAGCGGTTCTGAACTTCACAGGAAGCGGCCGTGTCATAAACACGTATCGGGCCTGATGGGCTTGGTACAAACAAACTCTTACACCATCCTCGCAAGTTTCGATAAAGGAGCCAGCCATGAAAAAAGACCGTGTGTACCCCACCATTGTTTCTTGTGTTGCCATTTCCTGTTTTGCATTGGGTGCTTCATTGGCGCACGCCGACTCCATGGAACACCCCGGACAGATGCATGGGGATAAGATGCCCGGACAAATGCACGGGGAGATGAAAGAAAAGATGTTCAAGGAGATGGACACCAACGGCGACGGCGCAATCTCCGAGGCCGAGTTTAATGCCTTCCATGCCAAGCGTTTTAAGGAGATGGATGCCAACGGTGATGGAAAAATCACCTATGAGGAGATGGAAGCCGGGCACAAGAAAATGATGGAGAAAGCCAAGGGCAAACGCTTTGACGAAGCAGACACCAACCATGATGGCGCATTAACCCGTGAAGAAGCCGAAAAGATGCCGATGCTGTCCAAACACTTCGACGAGGTGGATACCAACAAGGATGGCAAGGTGACGCGCGAGGAAATGGATGCCGCAATGGAAAAGTGGCGCCACGACCGTGCTGCGAAAAAACATTCGCATGGCGATATGAAGTAAGACGGCACCTCGGCGGGAATTTGCGGGCCGGCCAAACTTTCCAGGCTGCCCGCGGATTCTTCCAATAACTAAACAGTGCGTGCCGCAGCCTGCGTCATCGGCATAGCCGTCGGACCGGTCTTTTTCTCCTCCGGCTTCTTGCCGCACGCAACCAACACCAGTGCGCTCAACAGCGCTACTGTCAAATAATTTTCATGCCTTGACTCAACCGGGAAAATAAGCTCTGGAAAGAAGGGGGTTCTCGTCTCCAAAAGAGACAGGGAAAGACAGGCCGTCTGTTGTGTATTATCAACAGGCTCAAAGAGAAAACAAAACCCGAGCGCACCGGCCAGAAATAAAAGGCGCAATGCAAGAAAGGGCGGAAACGCAACTCGGCGCCCGCCCCAATCTATGGGTGATTAGGCGCCGAGAATGCCTTTTGCCTTAGCCGGCTTGGCTGCTGCTTTTTTTGCTGCCGGCTTTTTGGCTACAGCTTTTTTAGCTGCCGGTTTTTTGGCGGCTACTTTTTTTGCTGCGGGCTTTTTGGCGGCTGGCTTCTTGACTACAGCTTTTTTAGCTGCCGGTTTTTTGGCGGCTGGCTTCTTTGCTGCTGGTTTCTTTGCTGCGGGTTTCTTGGTGGTTGTAGCCATTTTCATTCCTTGTAAAAATTATTTGACTTGAACTAAGGCACTACATTGCGTGCAACCACTGCACTCCCAAACACCCAAATCTCCCTCAACTTTTTCCAACAAAGCGTTTGGTGTGCGCATTCTATGCGCGATTAAAATCATAGCGCAATAGATTTGTGCGTTTTACAACAAAAAAGTTTTCTCGCCCGCAAACAATTGATGCACCGTTTCGCGTTCGCGGATGAGTTGCACGGTCGCCCCGGACACCATCACTTCGGCTGCGCGCGGGCGCGAGTTGTAATTGGAACTCATGCTCATGCCATATGCACCTGCCGACATCACCGCCAGCAGATCCCCCTGTGTAATGGCCAATTCACGGGCGTGGCCGAGGAAATCGCCGGTCTCGCATACCGGCCCCACCACTTCGTAAATCAAAGAATCGCCTTTCACGTTTGTCCTTTCTCCCGCTTGCGGGAGAGAGTTAGAGAGAGGGCTGGCAAGTTGCTTGCGCTGCACCGGCTGGATGCGGTGCCAGGCATCGTACAGGGCCGGGCGCATCAGGTCGTTCATTGCCGCATCCACGATGGCGAAATTCTTCTCTTCGCCGTGTTTGAGGTATTCCACGCGGGTCAGCAGCACACCCGCATTGCCCACCAGCACGCGGCCCGGCTCGACGATGATCTTTTCGCTGCGTAACCGCAAGGTTGTCAGCAGCGCGCCGGCATAGTCGGCAATCGAGGGTGGGGTTTCATCGTTATAACGGATGCCCAGTCCGCCGCCCAGGTCGAGGTGTTCCAGCGTAATGCCTTCAGCCGCCAGCATGTCCGCCAGTGCCAGCACCTTTTCCGCAGCCGCGATGAACGGGCCGGTTTCGGTCAGTTGCGAGCCGATGTGGCAGCCCATGCCGGTCACGCGCAAGTACGGCAATTCTGCCGCCTTGCGGTACAGCGCCAGCGCTTCGGTGTAAGCCACGCCGAACTTGTTCTGCCTCAGCCCGGTGGAAATGTAGGGGTGCGTCTTCGCATCCACGTCCGGGTTCACGCGCAGGCTCAAAGGCGCGATCTTGCCCATGCTGCCAGCCACTTCGTTCAGGCGCAGGAGCTCGGCTTCCGATTCCACGTTGAAGCACAATATCCCCGCATCAAGAGCCAGGCGCATTTCCGTCGCCGTCTTGCCTACGCCGGAAAACACCACCTTGCCGGCAGCGCCGCCGGCCGCCAGCACGCGCTGCAGTTCACCGCCGGAAACGACGTCGAAACCCGCCCCCAATCGAGCCAATTGGTGGAGGATGGCGAGGTTGGAGTTGGCCTTCACCGCATAACAGATCAGATGCTCGCGCCCCGCAAAGGCGAACTCGAACTGGCGATAACCATCGGTCAGCGCGGTGTGTGAGTACACATAACATGGCGTGCCAAAGCGCTGCGCGATCTCGGCGAGCGGCACCTGCTCGGCGCAAAGACGGTTATTCTGATAGCTGAAATAATCGGACATGGCTATTGGCCCTGGCTGGGTTGTTGCGTTGCGGGCTGCGGTATATACAACGGCCCCTTGTGCCCGCAGCCTTGCAGCAGCAGGGTCAACAGCAACATAATACCGGTCACACGCATGGCTGCACTCTCACAAAAATGGAACAGGCAGGATTATATGACGGAAAGCGAGTTCAACGAATTGGCCGACGCAGTATTTGGCCGCATCGAGCAAGCCGTTGACGCAACTGGCGCGGACATCGAATGCAACCTCAACGGCCCGGTGCTGGAACTGGAATTCGCCGACGGCTCGCAAATCGTCGTCAACCGCCACGCGCCGAACCGGGAAATCTGGCTCGCCGCCAAATCCGGCGGTTTCCATTATGCGTATCAGGACGGCCAGTGGATCAGCAAACGGGACGGCAGCGAGTTGTTCGGCAAGCTGGGAGAACTGGTGAAGATGGGGGCGGGGAAGACTGTGGACTTCTGATTTGAGGTAAAGCTTTGCCTGGCTACTCCCGGCAAAGTTATCTTCACTCGCCCGCCGTCTGGCTCCACCCCCGCAATTCCCTGCGCCGCTTCGCATAATCCGGGCACGCCTCCCCCACCACCCGCCAGAACGCCGCCGAATGGTTCATCTCGCGCAGGTGGGCGAGCTCATGCACCACAACGTAATCAATCAAACGCAACGGCATCTTGATGAGCTGCCAGTTCAGGCGCACGCTGCCGCGCGCGGTGCAACTGCCCCACTGGGTGCGGGCGGTAGAAAGTTTCACCATGCGTGGAGACACATTCAGCAACGGTGCGTAATGCGCCACGCGCTCCTTGAACAGTCTCTCCGCTTCGCGCTGATACCACTGCGTAACCGCCTGTTCCACGACATGCTCATTGGTACCGTCGGTGGCATGCACGAACAGCTGCACACCGTGCAGTTGCGGCGGCGCATCGAACAGGCTGGCAACCACGCGCAGGGTGAGCGGCTTGCCGAGGAAAGAAGCGGGCTGGCCATCCACCCATTGCGGCGGCGCAGGTTTTTTCGCCTGCCAATCCTCCAGCTTGTCCACCACCCACTGCGCCTTATCATGCAACACGCTGTGCAGCCATTTTTCCGAGGCGCGCAGCGGCGCGTTGACCGTCAGCCCGCGGTCATCAATGCGCAGGCCGATGCTGCGGCGTTTGCTGCTGCGCTTGAGCGTATAGGTGACGGCCTTGCCGATCAGCTGGACGCTGCGCTGCTCGACAGCAGGGGGATTAACCAGTCGGCGCAATTTCTTCAACATCAGGGCAGCCTTGCAACTTCGGTTTCAATCCAGTCTTCCACGCGCCGGCTGATCTCCTCGGCCTTATGCCCTGCGGGATCAATCGGCGCACCTATGCTCATGGTAATCAGGCCGGGGCGTTTGATGAAGGCATTGCGCCCCCACAGCCTGCCCGCATTGTGCGCCACCGGCACCACCGGTACGCCGCAGTGCGCGCCCAACAGTGCGCCGCCGATCTTGTATTTGCCGCGTTGGCCGTAAGGGATGCGTGTGCCCTCCGGAAAAATCACCACACAGAAACCCAGCTGCAGACGTTTCCTGCCTTGCTTAAGCAACTGCCTGATCGCTTCCTTGCCACTGCTGCGCTTGATGGCGATGGGGCTGGTCATCGCCAGCCCCCAGCCGAAGAAGGGCAACCACAGCAGCTCGCGCTTGAGCACCCAGACCTGCGGCGGAAACACTTTTTGCAGCGCGATGGTTTCCCACGCCGATTGGTGCTTGCACAATACGATGCACGGTTGTTTCGGGATATTTTCTGCGCCGCGCACTTCCATGCGGATGCCGCACAGCATGCGCAGCAGCCACAGCATGGTGAGCGCCCAGCCGGAGATGATGCGGTAGCGGGTGATGGG
Organism: Betaproteobacteria bacterium; assembly: GCA_028871775.1. Lineage (GTDB taxonomy): Bacteria > Pseudomonadota > Gammaproteobacteria > Burkholderiales > Gallionellaceae > CAITJF01. Next base: position 6,652 of record JAGWMH010000009.1, on the reverse strand, counting down.
ATGGAGCGGGAAAGACAGCAAAGCGAACAGCGTGAACAGCGGTGTGATGAGGATTTGCAGCAGCAGAAAAATCAGCGAACGCAAAACGATCATGTTGATGAAGCCTGCAACGAGAATGCTACCATACCAATTCCGCCACTGCCGCCATCAGGTCAGAATATATCTGCGTGCCTTCCGGCAGCCCGCCCTGGGACTGTGTCTTGGTGCCCTTGCCGGTAAGCACCAGTATCGGCTGCGCGCCCATCTTGGCGGCGGAGGTCAAATCGCGCAGTGAGTCACCCACTGCGGGCACACCCTGCAAATCAACGTTATAACGCGCCGCAATTCCTTCCAGCATGCCGGTTTTGGGCTTGCGGCAAAGACAGTTTGCCTCCGCCGCATGCGGGCAGAAGAAAATGGCATCAATCCGCCCGCCTGCCTGTGCCACCGCCTTGTGCATCTTGTCATGGATGGCGTTAAGCGTGTGCATGTCGAACAGGCCGCGCCCCACGCCGGATTGATTGGTCGTCACCACCACCCGATAGCCTGCCTGGCACAGGCGCGCGATGGCTTCCAGGCTGCCGGGAATGGGTTTCCATTCTTCCGGACTCTTGATGAACTGTTCGGAGTCGTAATTGATGACGCCGTCGCGGTCGAGGAGGATGAGGTTCATTCTTCTGAGTCGTTAGTTATTAATCGTTAGTTGGTATTGTCGCGCACAGCTTTTGTTTTTAACTAAAAACTAGCGGCTAACGTCTAACGACTGTCTTTTCATGCCGCCAGCTTGGAAATGTCGGCGACCTGATTCATCAGCCTGCCGAGCTGCTGCAACAACAGCGCACGGTTCAGGCGCAGGTCCTTGTCCTCGCACATCACCATGACCTTGTCAAAAAAGTCGTCGATGAACGGCTTGAGCGTGACCAGCGCCTTCAGGTTCTGCCCGTATTCGCCGCGATCCAGATAGCCTTGCGCAAACGGCGTGATGTCCTGCATGGCCTGGTACAGATCGCGTTCGGCGGCTTCTTTCAGCAGCGCAGGCTTGACGGCCGTACCGGTGAAATCAATGTCGATTTCCTCGCGGTTCTTGCGCATGATGTTCTGCACGCGCTTGTTGGCTGCGGCCAGATCCTTCGCCACCCCAAGCGCGGCAAATACGCGCACGCCCTCCATGCGCGGCATGGCCTCATGCAGGCGTCCATTCAATGTGTGGAGCACCGCCTCGATGTGCGTCACCTCGAAGCCGCGTTCGCGCAGATAGCCGCGCAGGCGATCCAGCATGAAGCCTTCCACATCGCTGGCCACCGTCGCGCTCAGCATGCCGGCGGGGAAATTCTCCGTTGCAGTCTTGAGCAACGCGCCCAACGGCAAATCGAGCGGCGTTTCGATCAGGATGCGCAGCACGCCCAATGCATGGCGGCGCAGCCCGAAAGGGTCTTTGTCGCCGGTGGGAACCTGGCCGATGCCGTAAATGCCAAGCAACGTATCCAGCTTGTCGGCAAGCGCCACGGCGCAGGCCAGCATGCCCTGCGGCAGCGTATCCCCGGCAAAGCGCGGGTGGTAGTGCGCCTCGATGGCGTCTGCAACTTCCGGTTTTTCGCCGTCATGCAGCGCGTAATAGCGCCCCATGATGCCCTGCAGCTCCGGAAACTCGCCCACCATATCCGTGAGCAGGTCTGCTTTTGACAGCCGCGCCGCCAGTTCCGCATCGGCCTTGTCCGCCTTCAACAGGCGTGCGATGGTGCCGGCCAGTGTTTCGATGCGCTCGACGCGCTGCAACTGCGACCCAAGCTTATTGTGGTACACCACTTGGCCAAGCTTTTCGACACGTGATTCAAGAGAGTATTTGCGATCCTGGTTATAAAAGAAGCGCGCGTCAGAAAGGCGCGGGCGCACCACGCGCTGGTTGCCACCGACGATATGTTTCGGGTCGCTCACTCTCATGTTGGAAACGATCAAAAACTTGTTGAGCAGCTTGCCATTGGCATCCAGCAGCGGAAAATATTTCTGGTGCTGCTGCATGGTGAGAATCAGGCATTCCTGCGGCACCTCGAGAAACTCCTCTTCGAACTCGCCGACATACACCGCCGGCCACTCCACCAGCGCCGTCACTTCGTCCAGCAGTGTGCTTAAAACACTCCGTTCTTCATTGGAAAGGACCAGCAGCTCCCGCAACGACATGTTGGAGTGGCCTATCCATATGGCATCGTTTTTCTCCGCGTTCCTGTCCAGTTGCACCGCGATCGTTTCGCGGCGTTTGGCAAAATCCGCAATGACGCAGCCTTCGCTCTCGAGCACAGTTTCATAATCGTCGGCATGTTTCAGCGTAACTGCACCGCCGGACATAAAGCGATGGCCGCGCGTGACGTTGCCGCTTTGCAGACCGAGCACATCGCCGTGGACGATGCGGCTGCCATGCAGCATGGTCAGCGCATGCGCCGGGCGCACGAACTGGTGCTCCGAATCCCCCCAGCGCATCAGCTTGGTGATGGGCAGTTTCTTCAGCGCGTCGGCGACAATACCGGCGAGCACGTCATCGAGCTTGGCGCCTTTGACCGGCATGTTGTAAACAAAAGCTTCCGACTTGCCGTCGGCCCGTTTCTCGAACTTTGCGATAGCCGACGACGGGATGCCCTTGGCTTCGAGCTTCTTCAGCAGCGCTGGCGTCGGCTTGCCGTCGGCATCCAGAGCCACGGAAACCGGCATGATCTTTTCTTCCACGGTGCGATCGGGAGCTACCGCCTCAACCTCTCGCACCAATACGGCCAGGCGCCGGGGCGTGGCAAACCAGACCGCGTTTTGCGGCGCCCCGAGGCTGAGTTGATGATGCACCAGGCCATTAAACACCTCGTCTTTGAATACTTCGCCGAGACGGTGCAGCGCCTTGGGCGGCAACTCTTCGGTCAACAGCTCGATCAGCAGCGTCTGTTTCATTTACTTTCCTCCCCGCTCTTGCACATCGGGAAGCCCAGTTCCTCGCGCGAATCGTAATAAGCCTGTGCCACCGCCCTTGCCAGTGCCCGCACGCGGCCGATGTAAGCGGCGCGCTCGGTGACCGAGATTGCGCCGCGCGCATCCAGCAGGTTGAAGGTATGCGAGCACTTCACCACCATTTCGAAGCCCGGCAGCGCCAGGCCCGCTTCCATCAAGCGCCTGGCCTCGGCCTCGTATTCATTGAAATGGCGGAACAGCATTTCGACATTGGCGTACTCGAAGTTATACCTGGATTGCTCCACCTCGTTCTGGTGGTACACATCGCCGTAGGTCACCACGCCGTTGCTGTTCTGCGCCCACACCAGGTCGTACACGTTTTCCACGTCCTGCAAATACATGGCCAGGCGTTCCAGGCCATAGGTGATTTCGCCCAATACCGGCTTGCAGGCGAGCGAGCCGACTTCCTGGAAGTAAGTGAACTGCGTCACCTCCATGCCGTCCAGCCACACTTCCCAGCCCAGCCCCCATGCTCCCAGCGTGGGCGACTCCCAGTCGTCCTCGACGAAGCGGATGTCGTGCTCGCCGGTATTGATGCCCAGTGCGCGCAGGCTGTCGAGATAGAGTTCCTGAATATTTTCCGGCGAAGGCTTCAGCACCACCTGGTACTGGTAATAATGCTGCAGGCGGTTGGGGTTCTCGCCGTAGCGCCCGTCCTTGGGGCGGCGCGAAGGCTGCACGTAGGCGGCGCGCCATGGCTCCGGGCCGACTGCGCGCAAAAAGGTTGCGGTATGAAAGGTGCCCGCGCCCATTTCGATATCGTACGGTTGCAGCAGCGCGCAACCCTGCTTGTCCCAGAAATCCTGTAGCGTCAGGATGACTTGCTGAAAACTTGGCTTTGGGCCAAGTTTCGGTGGAGACTCACGTCCGCTTGCAGACGTGATGTCGGAGCCAAAACTACCCTTCTGATCGAGTTTCTGTGGAGACTCATGTCCGCTTGCGGACGTTATGTCGGAACCAAAAGTCAACATCATTAAAATCCGGCTGGATTACAAAGCGCTATTTTACGGGTTTTCGGGTGTTGCCGTCAGCCTGATGAGTTCCAGTTTTTCCGCCCGCGTTAAATCCTTAATCTCCATCTCGCATTTCAGTGCTGCGGACTTGTCGGCGCAACTCTCCACAAACACCAGTTCCACCGGCCCGCGCGCCCGCGTGTACTTGGCCGCAGTGCCTGCATTATGCGCCGCGATGCGTTTTCCCAGATCGTTGGTGATGCCGGTGTAGAGCGTGCCATCGACGCATTGCAGAATGTAGCACACCCAGCTCATCGTCTGCGTAGCCCCCATGCGGATGCCAGCATCAGCGCAATCAACAGCAACACCGCCGTGTTGCCCCAGCGCGCATAAGGAGTGATGCCGTCATAGCCTTGCGCTGTGCCGAGCAGCACGCCTTCCTGGTTCTGCGGTAGTTGCTGCAGCAGCTTGCCATCCGCGCCGATGATGGAGGTCACGCCGGTATTGGTTGCGCGCAGCATCATGCGCCCGCTTTCCAGTGCGCGCATTTGGGACATCTGGTTGTGCTGCGCCGCCGCATGGGAATGACCGTACCAGGCATCGTTGGTGACGTTCACCAGCAGCGTGGCTTGCGGCAGGGCGCGGATGATTTCTTCGCCGAACACATCCTCGTAGCAGATATTCGCCGCCACGCGCTGCCCGGCGATGCTGAGCGGAACCTGCTGTTTATCGCCGCGCCCCAGATCGCCCATCGGGATGTTGAGTACCTCGTTGATGAACCAGCCAATCAGTGGGCGCATGGGAATGAACTCGCCGAACGGCACCAGATGCTGTTTGCGGTAATGCTGCTCGTCCGCCGCACCCAGCGTGAACAAGCTGTTGTAATAGCTGCCGTTGTTACGCTCGAAGGAGCCGACCAGCATGTCGCCGCCATTTTGTCTGGCGTGGTCGCGCAACTGTTCGAGCAGGCTTGGCGGAATTTCATGGCGCAGCAGCGGCAGCGCGGTTTCTGGCAGCACGGTGAGGCGGGCTTCGCTCTGCAATGCCAAACGACGATAGGTTTCCAGCGTGCCAACCAGCGCGTCTTCGTTAAACTTGAGCTCCTGCGCGATATTGCCCTGCACCAGCGCCACGGTGAACGGTTCGCCGTGCGGCTGTGTCCATGACACGGTGCGCAGCGCCGCACCACCGAACCACAGCACAGCGAGAATTGCCAAAGCCAGCTTACCCGGTCTGCTCCAACGCATTTGCCACAACCAGGCGATAAGACCCGCACTCACCGCCGCCGCCAGCGATACGCCATACACGCCAAGCAATGGTGCGTACCCTGCCAGCGGGCTGTCGCTATGCGCATAGCCCAATGTCAACCATGGAAAACCGGTAAAGATCATGCCGCGCAACCACTCTATCAGCACCCACAATGCAGGCATCACCAGCAGCACGCTCGCCCATGCCGGTGTCCGCAGCCTCGCCTGCGCGTAGCCGGCCAACGCCGGGAACAGCGCAAGAAAGGCGGCGAACAACGCGGTGGCGGGTAACGCCAGCAACAACGGCATGTCACCGTAATCATGCAGCGCAACGTATATCCAGCCTACCCCCGCACCGAACAGGCCGAAACCAAAAGCAAAGCCGGTCTTGGCGGCAGCGCGCGGATTCTCTGCGCGCAACCAACTTACGAACACTACTGCAAGCGCAAACACGGGTAACGGGAAGAGCGAGAAGGGTGCGAAACCGGACACCGCAAGCAGGCCCGCAACAAAAGCAAGGATGGTTTGATTCAAATGCGAGAAGCTCACTCAGGTGCACCGGCAAGTTGATGAGCGCGATTATACGGCAACGGTATCTGCCCTGAGTCTGTCGAGGCCTGTCCTGAGTTGTTGCATCGAAGGGAGATGACCTACTTTGGCTATAGCCGCCCCGTTGGGGCTTAACATTCACAAGCGAATGTTAGCCTCCGCCGCAAGAAGCGCCTGCGGCGCGTCTTGTCACTGCGTTCAAGTAGGTCAACATTAAACACCATAAACACAAAAGCCCTCACGAGGAGGGCTTTTGTGTTTATAAGGAGTCTGACGATGACCTACTTTCACATACGGACGTACACTATCATCGGCGCTAAGTCGTTTCACTGTCCTGTTCGGGATGGGAAGGAGTGGGACCAACTCGCTATGGTCGTCAGACATAACTGTCGGCTGACTGGCTACTCTTTATTCGAGTAATCAATCTGCCATCAACTGGAAGAAGTAATAGGTTTTGATTGCAACGCGATTCGGTTTTAGCCTCATCACTTGTTTCACACTTAATATTATAGGATCAAGCCGCACGGGCAATTAGTATCGGTTAGCTTAACGCATTACTGCGCTTCCACACCCGACCTATCAACGTGGTGGTCTTCCACGACCCTTCAGGGGGATCGAATCCCCAGGGAAGTCTCATCTTGAGGCGAGTTTCCCGCTTAGATGCTTTCAGCGGTTATCTCTTCCGTATATAGCTACCCGGCGATACGACTGGCGTCATAACCGGTACACCAGAGATACGTCCACTCCGGTCCTCTCGTACTAGGAGCAGGTCCCCTCAAACTTCCAGCGCCCACGGCAGATAGGGACCAAACTGTCTCACGACGTTTTAAACCCAGCTCACGTACCACTTTAAATGGCGAACAGCCATACCCTTGGGACCGGCTACAGCCCCAGGATGTGATGAGCCGACATCGAGGTGCCAAACTCCCCCGTCGA
>JAGWMH010000235.1 GCA_028871775.1 Betaproteobacteria bacterium | reverse complement strand
CCTCCCATGCGGGAACCGGAACCGGCGGCAGGAACCAAAGCATAGAATTCAGACATGGACGAATTGTAATGGAAAACAACCTGCTTGCCTTATAATGCGCGCCTTTTCACTAACCAGCGCTTCCTTTCCATTCGGGATGATGCTTCGACAGGCTCAGCACAGGGTACGCAAGGCGTATCGAAGCCGGATATTTACATACTGTTCACCCTTCGATATCAAGGAGCGAACACACTACCTGGATTTGCACCCAAACACTCATGTTGTTCAGCTCTAAGTACTCCCGCCCACGCTACACCAACCTGCATGGCTCGTCCGATGCGCTGGCCCTGGCGCAATACGCCGGTCAGTATGCACCGCTGGTGGTAATCGCCGCCAGCGCACTGGAAGCGCAGCGGCTGGTGGAAGAGATTCCGTTCTTCGATCCGAAACTGCGGGTTCACTTGTTGCCCGATTGGGAAACCCTGCCCTACGACCATTTCTCGCCGCACCAGGATCTGGTGTCGGAACGGCTCGCCACCTTGCATCACATTCGCAGTGAATCATTCGATGTAGTGGTAGTGCCGATCACCACCGCGCTGTATCCGCTGCCGCCGGTAGAATATCTCGCCGCCTTCACCTTCTTCCTCAAGCGCGGCGAAAAGCTGGATATCAACAAGCTGCGCGAGCAAATGACGTTTGCCGGGTACAACCATGTGCAGCAGGTGCTGACGCCGGGCGAATACTGCGTGCGCGGCGGGCTGATCGACCTGTTCCCGATGGGCAGCGTGGTACCCTACCGCATCGACCTGTTCGACGACGAGATCGAGATTATCGCCACCTTCGACGTGGACACGCAGCGCACCCTGTACCCGGTGCCGGAAATCCGCCTGCTGCCCGCGCGCGAATTTCCGCTGGATGAAAAAGGACAAACCCACTTCCGCCAGAGCTTCCGCGAGCGCTTCGAGGGCGACCCCTCCAAGGCCCGCATCTACAAGGACGTGAGCAAGGGCATCGCGCCCGCAGGGATCGAATACTACCTGCCGCTGTTTTTCGATAAGACTGCGACGCTGTTCGATTACCTGCCAGGCAATGCCACGCTGTGTTTGCATCACGACATGGACGAGGCCATCGCCACTTTTGCGAAAGACGCGGCATCACGCTACAACCTGCTGCGCGGTGACCCGCAACGCCCGCTGCTGGAACCGCATGAGTTGTTCCTGAATGCGGAGCAGTTTTTCACCCACGCGAAGGATTTTGCGCGGGTGGACATTCTTCCCTCTCCCGTCGCTACGCGACACCCCCTCCCGCTTGCGGGAGAGGGGAATTCTGCTCCCCTCTCCCTTGACGGGATAACCAGCGACTTGGCTGAGGTAGTTTCACAGCCTAGTCGAATGGCTAGTAGTTCCATCAGAGGGGCTGGGGGAGAGGGTGAAGGAACACCTAAAAATCAAATTTCTTGTGCCACCGCCCCCCTTCCCGACATCGCCGTCAACCGCCGCGCCGAAATCCCCGTGCAGGCATTCCAGAACTTCCTGCAAGGTTACGACGGGCGCGTGCTGCTGCTGGCCGACAGCCTCGGGCGGCGCGAGATCATCTCCGGTTATCTGCACGAATATGGCCTCTCGCCTGTGCTGTGCGAGAACTATGCGGCATTCCTCGAAAGCCGCGAAAAATTCATGCTCGGCGTCGCTGCGTTGCAGAACGGCTTCATCCTGCCGGAAGAAAAAATTGCGCTAATCACCGAAAGCGAACTCTATGCCGCCCAGCCGCGCAGCCGCGTTTCGCGCGCCGCGAAGAAGAGCAACGTGGAAGGCATGCTGCGCGACCTCTCCGAGCTCAAGCCGGGCGACCCGGTGGTGCACGAGCAGCACGGCATCGCGCGCTATCAGGGGCTGGTCAATCTCGATCTCGGCGAGGGCGAAAACGAATTCCTGCTGCTGGAATATGCGGGCGGCGACAAGCTGTATGTGCCGGTGGCGCAACTGCACGTGATCAGCCGCTACAGCGGCGGCGCGCCGGAAGCAGCGCCGTTGCACAAGCTGGGCAGCGGCTCGTGGGACAAGGCCAAGCGCCGCGCCATGCAGCAGGTGCGCGACACCGCCGCCGAACTGCTCAATCTCTACGCGCAGCGCGCCACGCGCCAGGGCCATGCCTTCAAGTTCACCTATCACGACTACGAAGCATTTTCCGCCGGTTTCGGTTTCGAGGAAACGCCGGACCAGGCCGCCGCCATCGAATCTGTCATCCTCGACCTGCAATCCGGCAAGCCGATGGACCGGCTGATCTGCGGCGATGTGGGCTTCGGCAAAACCGAAGTCGCCTTGCGCGCCGCCTTCGTTGCGGTGATGGGCGGGAAGCAGGTGGCGGTGCTGGTGCCAACCACCCTGCTCGCCGAGCAGCATTTCCAGAACTTCTCCAACCGTTTCGCCGACTGGCCGGTGAAAATTGCCGAGCTGTCGCGCTTCCGCTCTGCCAGGGAACAGGCGCAAGCCCTGAAAGATATGCAGGACGGCAAGCTCGACATCATCATCGGCACGCACAAGCTGATTCAGAAGGGCGTGAAGTTCCACAACCTCGGCCTGGTCGTCATCGACGAGGAACACCGCTTTGGCGTGCAGCAGAAGGAGCGCCTCAAGGCCTTGCGCGCGGAAGTGGACGTGCTGACCCTCACCGCCACGCCGATCCCGCGCACACTGGCAATGTCGCTGGAAGGGTTGCGCGACTTCTCGGTGATCGCCACCGCGCCGCAGCGGCGGCTGTCGATCAAGACCTTCGTAGCCAACTACAGCCAGGGCGTGATCCGCGAGGCGGTGCTGCGCGAACTGAAGCGCGGCGGGCAGGTGTACTTTCTGCACAACGAAGTGGAGACCATCGCCAACATGGCGGAGAAGCTGGAAACGCTGCTGCCGGAAGCACGCATCCGCATCGCGCACGGCCAGATGAACGAGCGCGACCTGGAAAACGTGATGCGCGATTTTTACCAGCAGCGCTTCAATGTGCTGCTGTGCACCACCATCATCGAGACCGGCATCGACGTGCCCAGCGCCAACACCATTCTCATCAACCGCGCCGACCGTTTCGGCCTCGCGCAACTGCACCAGCTGCGCGGCCGCGTCGGGCGCTCGCACCATCAGGCCTACGCCTATCTGCTGGTGGACACCGAATCACTCACTGTGCAGGCAAAAAAACGCCTGGAAGCGATCCAGGCGATGGAGCAACTCGGCAGCGGCTTCTATCTCGCCATGCATGATCTGGAGATACGCGGCGCGGGTGAGGTGCTG
>JAGWMH010000234.1 GCA_028871775.1 Betaproteobacteria bacterium | reverse complement strand
TACAGCCCGATTTCCCCGTCATCACGGTTGGCGGCACCAACGGCAAAGGGTCGGTGTGCGCGATGCTGGAAAGCATGCTGCACGCCGCCGGATACCGCGTCGGCTGCTACACCTCGCCGCATCTGCTGGATTACAACGAGCGCGTGCGCATAGCAAAACAGCAGGCCAGCGATGCGGAGTTGTGCGCGTCGTTTGAAAAAATAGAGCAGGCGCGATGTGGTGGAGCAGATGTAGGTCGGGATTCATCCCGACATGAGAGTAATGTCGGGATGAATCCCGACCTACAAATTCCGCTTGCCTACTTCGAATTCGGCACACTGGCCGCGATACAGTGTTTCATCGGGCACAAGGTGGAGGTTGCCATTCTCGAAGTGGGGTTGGGCGGCAGGCTGGATGCGGTGAATGTGTTCGACAATGATTGTGCGGTAGTCACCAACGTGGATATAGACCACACCGATTATCTGGGCGACACGCGCGAGGCCATTGCATATGAGAAGGCGGGAATTTTTCGCGCGGGCAAGGTGGCGGTTTGCGCCGATGCGGATGTGCCGCAGGCGATTACAGAGCATGCTGAAAAAATCGGGGCGCAATTCTGGCGGATCGGGCGGGAGTTTGGCTTTACGCCACACCAGGGGCAGTGGGACTACCGCAGCACAGTTGGCACGCGCAATTCCCTGCCTTACCCAACTCTGCACGGCGCATTCCAGTTGCACAATGCCAGTGCCGCGCTGGCGGCATTGGATGCGCTCAGGGATAAATTGCCGGTGGGCATGGAGGCGGTGCGGCGCGGGCTGATCGAGGTCAGCTTGCCGGGGCGTTTTCAGGTGGTGCCGGGCAAGCCCATGCTGATCCTGGATGTGGCGCACAATCCGCATGCGGCGCGCTCGCTGGCGCAGAATCTGGCCAGTCTGCCGCCGTGTCCGCGCACCTACGCGGTGTTCGCCATGCTCCGGGACAAGGACATGGCCGGTGTGGCGCGCGCGCTCAAGGATAGCGTGGATGTGTGGCTGGCGGCGGGCATCAACGCGCCGCGCGGGGCCAGCGCCGCCGAACTGGCCCAGGTGCTGGATGCGGAGAAAGTGAAGGGGGCAATACTGACCTTTGCCACGGCAACGGAGGCCTTGCACCATGCCTGCAAGGAGGCTGCCGAAAATGATAGAATTGCGGCCTTTGGTTCATTCTATACGGTAGCGGAAGTGATGCGTGCGCGCGGCTTGCGCTACGTTTGATTTTTGCGGGAATACGCGATGGCAAAACAGTTGACGGATGATGAAGCCAGCCTGAAGCGGAAGGCAAGACGCAGATTGATCGGCGCTGTAGCGCTCACCACCGTCATCGTGGTGTTGCTGCCCATGCTGCTGGATAGCGAACCCAGACCGGTGGGGCAGGACATCGAATTGCGCATTCCCGACAAGGACAAGGTCGGCGAGTTCGTGCCCAAAATTGGTTTATCGCCCGCGAGCGCGCCTGCCGCTGCGCTTCCCGCTCCCACTCCCACTCCCGCAATTGCCGATACAGCCGTCGCCGCATCGCAAGTGGTTGCAGCGAAGGTGCCGGAATCCAAGCCTGTGCCTGCCCCGAAGAAACCGGATGCAACTGTACCGAAACAGGCTCCGGCCAAGCCGGAATCCAAGCCTGCTGAGCAAACCCAAGCTGAGCCGCAGCAGGGTTTTGTGGTGCAGGTCGGCGCATTTACCAAGGCCGAGTCCGCGCATTACTTGCAGAAAAAATTGAGCAAGGAGGGCTTTAAGGTTTATACCGAAAAGACGGGTGACAAGACCCGTGTGCGCGCCGGGCCTTATGCCACGCGCGAGGCGGCGGACAAGGTGCTCCATAAGCTTGAGGCGCAGGGGTTGCATCCGGTAGTCAGCCCGGCACAATAATGAATTTGTTTGACTACACTGTCATCGCGATTGTTGTATTGTCGGCATTGCTGGGATGGTGGCGCGGCCTGGTGTATGAAGTGCTGGCGCTGCTTGGCTGGGTGGCCGCGTATGCAGTGGCGCGCCTGTTTGCCGCCAAAGCCGCGCCTTACATACCTGCCGCATTGGGTGCGGAAGGCGTCAGGACTGCCGCGGCCTTTGCCGGGTTGTTCATCGGCGTTTTGATTATCGGCGGCATCGTGGCATGGCTGCTGTCGAAACTGGTCAAGTGGGTTGGGCTGGGATGGATGGATGGCTTGTTTGGCGCGCTATTCGGCGTGTTGCGCGGTGTGCTGGTGGTATTGGCGCTGGTGTTGCTGGCGGGGCTGACCGGCTTGCCGAAGGAACCGTTCTGGCGCAATGCGGCGTCGAGCAAGCCGTTGGTAAGCATCGCGCTGGCGGTCAAAGACTGGTTGCCGGAGAGTGTGGCGCAACGCGTGCATTATTGAATTCAAGATTGAATATCGGGATTAAATTATGTGTGGCATTCTAGGCGTCGTTGCGCAAACCCCCGTCAACCAGCTGCTGTATGACGGTCTGCAGGTATTGCAGCACCGCGGGCAGGATGCTGCGGGCATTGCGACTCTGGATGGCAACACCTTCCATCTGCACAAGGGCAATGGCCTGGTGCGCGACGTGTTCCGTACCCGCAACATGCGCGCGTTGCAGGGCAATGCGGGCATCGCACATGTGCGCTATCCCACCGCCGGTTCCGCCGTTGACCACAACGAGGCGCAGCCGTTCTATGTCAATTCGCCATTCGGCATCGTGCTTGGCCATAACGGCAACCTGACCAATACCAGGCAGTTGCAGGAAGAATTGTTTCTGGAAGACCGGCGCCATGTGAATACCAATTCCGATTCGGAAGTGCTGCTCAACGTGCTGGCGCACGAATTGCAGGAAAAGGCCAAAAAATACCGCCTCGACGTCCAGACCATTTTCGCTGCCGTATCCGGCGTGCACCGCCGCTGCCATGGCGCTTACGCGGTGGTGGCGATGATTGCGGGCTATGGCCTGCTGGCGTTCCGCGATAGTTACGGCATCCGCCCGCTGGTAATAGGCAGCCATCAAACCGAACAGGGCACGGAATACCTGGTGGCTTCGGAAAGCGTGGCGCTGGATACGCTGGGTTTCAAGCTGCTGCGCGACATCGCGCCGGGCGAGGCGGTGTTCATTGATTTCGACGGCAACTTCCACAGCCAGCAGTGCGCGAAGAACCCATCGCTCAACCCTTGCATTTTCGAGTATGTTTATCTGGCACGCCCCGATTCGGTGATTGACGGCATTTCGGTGTATGAAACGCGCCTGAATATGGGCGAAAACCTGGCCGACAAGATTGCGCGC
>JAGWMH010000233.1 GCA_028871775.1 Betaproteobacteria bacterium | reverse complement strand
TTTCTCCTTTGAAATATTCAGAATCAGTGTTTTGTGCAATCGCTGGAGAAACGGGCTATGTGCCCCTTGTCATAGTTCTCAGTGCCGGAGTCGATTTCTTTTTCACCACTTCTCTCAATGCCTACAAATCCAACAACACCCGCCCCGGATATTCCAGCGCCTCCTTGATGGCGATGAGGAACAGCACCGCCTCGCGCCCGTCGATGATGCGGTGGTCGTAGGACAGCGCGAGGTAGTTCATCGGGCGGATCACCACCTGGCCGTTTTCCGCCACCGGCCGGTCCTTGGTAGCGTGGATGCCGAGGATGGCGCTCTGCGGCGGGTTGATGATCGGGGTGGAAAGCATCGAGCCGAACACGCCGCCGTTGGTGATGGAGAACGTGCCGCCGCTCAATTCTTCCATCGTCAGCTTGCCGACTTGGGCACGCTCTGCGAAATTGGCGACCTGCTTCTCAATGGCGGCGAAGGACAACTTATCGGCATCGCGGATGATCGGCACCACCAGGCCGCGCTCGCTGCCGATGGCCACGCCGATGTCGAAATAGCCGTGGTAGACGATGTCGCTGCCGTCCACCGAGGCGTTGACGATGGGGAAACGCTGCAATGCCAGCACCGCCGCCCTGACGAAGAACGAGGAGAAGCCGAGCTTGATACCGTGCTTCTTCTCGAACGCATCCTTGTATTTGTTGCGCAGGTCGATCACCGGCTGCATGTTGACTTCGTTGAAGGTGGTGAGGATCGCGGCGTTCTGTTGCGATTGCAGCAGGCGTTCTGCGATGCGCTGGCGGATGCGCGTCATCGGCACGCGCTGCTCCGGACGATTGCCGGAAGGCGCGGCAGCCGGCATGGCTTGCGGCGCAGGACTGGTTGACACTTGCTGCATGGCATTCAGCACATCCTCCTTGGTGACGCGTCCGCTGCGTCCGCTACCTTGCAAATTGCCGGCATCAATCTCCTTTTCGCGCGCCAATTTGCGCACCGAGGGCGGCACTGCGGGAGGGCCTGCTGTGGATGCCGCAGCAGGCCGGGCTGTGACTGCCCGGGCCGCCACCGCCTCGGTATCCAGCAGTGCGATCACCTCGTTGCCGGCCACACTTTCGCCGCCCTGCCTGAGGATCTTTGTCAGCACGCCTGACTTGCTCGCGGGCAATTCCAGCACCACCTTGTCGGTCTCGACATCGATCAGATTTTCACCTTCGGCAACCGCCTCGCCAACCTGCTTGTGCCAGGTCAGCAGGGTTGCTTCGGATACGGATTCGGAAAGCTGAGGAACTTTGACTTCAATGATGCTCATGATGCATTGCTCCCGGATTAGGTTTGTTGTCGAGATCGCCACGGAATGCGGCTTCGATTACCGCCTTCTGTTGCTCCTGGTGCACCGCCAGATAACCCGCAGCGGGTGCGGCGGATGAAGGGCGCAGCGCGTAATCGAGACGCATGCCGGAGCGCAGATGGCGCAGCAGATAATGCTGGATGCGATGCCACGCGCCCTGGTTGCCCGGCTCTTCCTGGCACCACACCACCTCCGTCGCATTCGGATAAGCGGCAATCTGCGCGGTAAAGTCATCGTGCGGAAAAGGATAAAGCTGTTCGATACGGATGATCGCCATGTCCTGAATTCCCTTGCTGCGCCGCGCGGAGAGCAGGTCGTAATATACCTTGCCGCTGCACGCGATGATGCGGCGAATCTTGCCGTTGTCCAGCGTATCCACTTCCGGAATCACCGGCTGGAATGATCCTTCCGCCAGCAATTCCAACGGCGAGGCGGCATCCTTGCTGCGCAGCAGGCTCTTGGGAGTGAATACGATCAGCGGCTTGCGGTACGGGCGCAGCATCTGTCGGCGCAGCAGATGGAACATCTGCGCGGGAGTGGAAGGGATGCACACCTGGATGTTGTAGTCGGCGCACAACTGCAAATAGCGCTCGATGCGCCCCGAGGAATGCTCCGCACCCTGCCCCTCGTAGCCGTGCGGCAACAGCATCCCCAGCCCGCACAGGCGGCCCCACTTGGCCTCGCCCGATGCGATAAACTGGTCTATCACCACCTGTGCGCCATTGGCGAAATCGCCGAACTGTGCTTCCCACAGCACCAACGATTCCGGCTCGGCAGTGGCATAACCGTATTCGTATGCCAGCACCGCTTCTTCGGAAAGTATGGAGTTGATCACCACAAAATCCGCCTGCCCCGGCTCCAGGTTGCTCAGCGGCACATGCAAGCCTTCCTCCCTGTGCATACGGTTCTGGTCGTGCAGTTCGGCATGGCGGTGAAAGAAGGTGCCGCGCCCGCAATCCTGCCCGCTCAGCCTCACCGGGTAACCCTCGGTCAGCAGCGTGGCATAGGCCAGATTTTCCGCCATACCCCAATCCAGTGGCAATTCGCCGCGCCCCATGGCATGGCGATCGGCGATGATTTTTTCCACGCGCGAATGCAGTTTGAAATCCGCCGGTATAGCCGTCAGCCGTTCCGCCAGAAATTGCAGCCGCTCGCGCGGCACCGCCGTATTCACCGGCACATCCCAGGCAGCATCAGTGCAAAATTTCGCCCAGCGCCCAGCACGGAGCCGTTCGGAATCCGTGTGCACCGTCTGCACCGGGCTGATCCCCTCGTCCATCGCCCGCCGGTAGGCGGCAATCATCGCGTCCGGCTCATCCGGCGCAACCACGCCCTGCTCCGCCAATTTCTTCGCGTACAGCGCGCGGGTGCCGGGGTGCCGGTTGATGAAGCGGTACATGAATGGCTGCGTCACCAGCGGTTCATCCTGCTCGTTGTGCCCCAGCTTGCGGAAGCACACCAGGTCTATCACCACGTCCCTGCTGAACTCCATGCGGTAATCCAGCGCAATCTCAGTCACCAGCAGCACCGCTTCCGGGTCGTCGGCATTGACGTGAAAAATCGGCGCTTCCACCATCTTCGCCACATCGCTGCAATACAGCGTCGAGCGTGTATCGCGTGGGTCCGAAGTGGTGAAACCGATCTGGTTGTTGATGACGACGTGCAGCGTGCCGCCGGTGCGATAACCGCGTGTCTGCGACAGGCTGAGCGTTTCCATCACCACCCCCTGGCCTGAAAACGCCGCGTCCCCGTGCAACTGCACCGGCAACACCCGGCTGCCATCGCGGTCGCCGCGGCTATGTTGGCGCGCGCGCACGGAACCTTCCACCACCGGGTTGACGATCTCCAGGTGCGAAGGATTGAACGCCAGTGCCACATGCATCGAATTAGTATCAGATTTTCTCAAAGATACGTTTGCCCCCTCTCCCGCTTGCGGGAGAGGGT
>JAGWMH010000232.1 GCA_028871775.1 Betaproteobacteria bacterium | reverse complement strand
GGTCTCGTCCGGCGCCACGCTGTCGCCCTTCTTGACATGGACGCTGACCACGACACCGCTCAAGGGCGCCTGGATTTCGTTTTCCATCTTCATGGCTTCGATGACCAGCACGCCATCCCCGGCCTCAACCTTGTCCCCGACCTTGACCTTGACATCGACTATGGTGCCGGGCATGGCGGTCGCCACGCAACCTTCGTGGGTGGGACGCGGGCGCCCGGCGCCTGATTCCGGAGCGGCAGGTTTTTTCTTGCCGTTGCCCTTTCCGCCGGTTACCTCGATTTCATTCAGGGTTTCGACCATGACTTCTTCCGAGATGCCATCGACGGAAACGTAGAACGGGCGCTGGGCTTCGCCGTGGTGCCCGCTGCCGGTGAGTTTGATATGGAAGGTTTCGCCATGCAGCGTTACATTGAATTCGTTGGGCGCGTAACGCTCGGATGAAACGGTGGCAGCTTCCTTCGACAGCAACGGTTCCGGCTTGAGCGTGTTGGCGTTGCGCTCCTGCAGGAAGGTTTTTGCCAGCTCCGGGAACATGGCGTAGGTGAGAACATCTTCCTCGCTCTTGGCCAGATTCTCGCACTCGATCTTGAGCTTGTTCATCTCGTCTTCCAGCAGGTCCGCCGGGCGGCAGGTCACGACTTCCGCATCGCCCACCGCAAGTTTTTTGACTTGTTCATTGACCTTGCCCGGCGCCTTGCCGTAGCAACCGAGCAGATAATTCTTGACTTCATTGGTGATCGACTTGTAGCGTGCGCCGGTCAGTATGTTCATGACCGCCTGCGTGCCGACGATTTGCGAGGTTGGCGTTACCAGCGGCGGGTAGCCCAGGTCTTCGCGCACGCGCGGGATTTCGGCGAGCACTTCGTTCATGCGGTTGAGCGCGCCCGATTCCTTGAGCTGGTGGGACAGGTTGGAAATCATGCCGCCCGGCACATGGTTTACCAGCACGCGCGTGTCCACGCCGGTGAAGGCGCTCTCGAACTGCCAGTATTTCTGGCGCACCTCGTAAAAATAGGCGGTAATTTCCTGCAGTGCGACCAAATCGAGGCCGGTATCGTATGGAGTGCCTTGCAGCGCGGCCACGATGCTCTCGGTCGAGGAATGGCTGGCGCCTTCGCCGAACGAAGAGTTGCAGGTATCCAGTATGGTCGCGCCCGCTTCCACGGCCTTGAGGAAACACATGGCAGACAGGCCGGAGGTGGAATGGCTGTGCATGTGTATCGGCAGGCTGACGGCTGCGCGCAGCGCCTTGACCAGCTCGGAGGTGGCGTAAGGCGTAAGCAGGCCGGCCATATCCTTGATGCAGATGGTATCGCAGCCCATGGCTTCCAGTTCGCTGGCCAGTTCGACGAATTGCGGAATGCCGTGCACCGGGCTGGTGGTATAGCTGATGCAACCTTCGGCATGCTTGCCGGATTTTTTTACCGCTTCGACGGAGACGCGCAAATTGCGCAGGTCGTTCATCGCATCGAAAACCCGGAATACGTCTATGCCGTTGTCAGCGGACTTGCCGACAAATGCGCGCACCACGTCATCGGAATAGTGGCGGTAACCGAGCAGGTTCTGGCCGCGCAGCAGCATCTGGATGCGGCTGTTGGGCAATGCCTTGCGCAGTTTCTTGAGGCGCTCCCACGGGTCTTCTTTCAGGAAGCGCACGCAGGCATCGAAGGTCGCACCTCCCCATGCTTCCAGCGACCAGAAGCCGATGCTGTCGAGCTTGTGGCAGATGGGCAGCATGTCGTCGGTGCGCATGCGCGTCGCGATCATGGATTGATGGCCGTCACGCAGGACCAGTTCAGAGATGAGGGTTTTTGCCATGTTGTTAGCTTGACTGTAGGTTGAAATTAAATGCCTTCGTGCGCAGCGATGACTGCGGAGATTACTGCCGCCCTCAATTCAGGTGGAATTTTTGTGGTGTAATTGATCAGCTCCGGATGGGATTCCACAAACCCGGTGTTGAAGTTCGCACTCCTGAAGTCGGGATGTTTCAGGATTTCCTGATAATACGGCATGGTTGTTTTGACGCCGTAGATCACCATGTCGCTAAGCGCCCGGCGGCCGCGTTCGATAACTCCCTCCCAGGTAAGCGCCCAGACGGTGAGCTTGGCACACATGGAATCGAAATAAGGTGGAATCTCATAGTCGCTGTACATGGCGGCGTCGATGCGCACACCGGGGCCGCCCGGCGCATAGTAACGGGTGATTTTGCCAAAGCTCGGCAAAAAGCTGTTCTTGGGGTCTTCCGCATTGATGCGAAATTCCATGGCATAGCCGCGGAATCTGACGTCTTCCTGCTTGTATTGCAGCGGCAAGCCATCGGCGATGCGAATCTGCTCCTGCACGATGTCGATGCCGGTGATGGTTTCCGTCACGGTGTGTTCAACCTGGATGCGGGTGTTCATTTCCATGAAGTAGAAATTATTGTCCTGGTCGAGCAGGAACTCGACGGTGCCCGCGTTTTCATAGCCCACGGCGCGGGCGGCCTTGGCGCCCAGACTGCCGATGTATTCGCGCTGCGCCTGGGTGATCTGCGGCGAAGGGGCAATCTCGATCAGTTTCTGGTTGCGGCGCTGGATGGAGCAGTCGCGCTCGAACAGATGGATCACGTTGCCATGGCTGTCGCCCAGCACCTGCACTTCGATGTGCCGCGGATTGACCACGCATTTTTCCAGAAAGACCTCCGGCTGGCCAAAGGCCTTGTTGGCCTCCGAAATCACGCGCTCGTAGTTGCTGACGAGGTCCTTGTCGCTGTCGCAGCGGCGGATGCCGCGCCCGCCGCCGCCATTGGTGGCCTTGAGCATCACGGGATAGCCGATCTTGTTTGCCATCACGAGCGCCTCTTCGACATCTGAGAGGTTACCGTCGCTGCCCGGCACGCAGGGAATGCCGGCGGCTATCATGGCGTTGCGCGCCAGTACTTTATCGCCCATCTGGCGGATGACATCGGAATTCGGCCCGATGAATTTGATATCGCGGCGCGCGCAAATTTCCGCCAGTTCGGGATTCTCCGCCAGGAAACCATAGCCCGGGTGCAGTGCATCGCACCCAGAAGTGACCGCTATATTGACGATGTTGTGCGCGTTAAGGTAGCCGGCAACCGGCTCTGAGCCGATATGATAAGCCTCGTCCGCTTTTTTAACGTGCAGCGCATGGCGGTCGGCATCGGTGTAGATGGCGACCGACTTGATGCCCATTTCCGAGCAGGCGCGCACGATACGAACGGCAATTTCGCCACGATTGGCGACAAGTATTTTTTTAATCACGAATTATCCTGAATCCGGTTGGCTGCCC
>JAGWMH010000231.1 GCA_028871775.1 Betaproteobacteria bacterium | reverse complement strand
CGAAGCCGAGTCCGTGGTGATGCGCCTGCTGGGGCACAAGTTCGAGCACCGCACGCGCTTTGCCGACTACGCCATCCTGTACCGCAGCAACCATCTGTCGCGAGTCTTCGAGGAGCAGTTGCGCGCGCAGAACATCCCCTACACCGTCAGCGGCGGCACCTCATTCTTCGACCATGCGGAAATCAAGGACATCACCGCCTACCTGCGCCTGATCGCGAACCCGGACGATGACCCCGCCTTCATTCGCGCCATCACCACACCCAAGCGCGGCATCGGCAACACCACGCTGGAAAAACTTGCCGCCCATGCCGCCGCACGCAACGTCAGCCTGTTCGAGGCCGCCTTCGAAAGCGCCATGGCACACCAGTTGCAGCCGCGCCAGCACGAAGACCTGATGACCTTCTGCAACTTCATCAATCGCATGCAGGCGCATGCCGAGAAAGAGCCGTGCCATGAAGTAATGAACGACCTGCTTGCCGCCATTGACTACGAAACCTGGCTGTTCGACAGCGTTGAGCCGCGCCAGGCCGAAACCAAGTGGGCCAACGTGCAGGATTTCACCGGCTGGATCAACCGCAAATCGGAAGCCGATGAAAAGACCATGATCGCCATGACCCAGACCATCGCCCTGCTCAACCTGCTCGAATCGCGCGAACAGGAAACCGATGCGGTCAGCCTATCCACGCTGCATGCCGCCAAGGGACTGGAATTCGGGCATGTGTTTCTCGTCGGCGCGGAAGAAGGCATCCTGCCGCATGAACGCAGCGCAGCGCCGGAACAGATCGAGGAAGAACGCCGCCTGATGTACGTCGGCATCACCCGCGCGCAACGCTCGCTGCAAATCAGCTACTGCACCAGGCGCAAGCGCGGCAAGGAATGGTCGGCCTGCGAACCCAGCCGCTTCATCGCCGAACTGCCGCAGAACGAAGTGGTTTATTCAGGCGTGGGTGCGGCAGGCGGCGCGCCCGAGATCAGCAAGGAAGCAGGGATGGAAAAACTGGCGCGGCTGAAGGCGATGCTGGGATAAGTTGTTAAGTGTAGGCCGGATGCAGGCCGTAGGCCGTAATCCGGGGTTTGAACACGTATCGAAGAACACCCCATATTACACTGCGTTCCATCGTAGGGATCATTCTCCAAATTTACCCCCCAACATATCATCCGCCGTTGCCCAATCAGGCTGAACGATGCCTTGCCGCACATAACGGTGAAATGACGAATACGGCCAGTCCGCTACCCGTTTTACCAAACCATGTTTAACAGGGTTGTAGTGAATGTAGTCCACATGCCTTTGCAAATCGAGGTCGCCGCGTATGGTGTGCTCCCAATACCGGCGTTGCCACAAATCGTATTCGCCTTTTGCGTTACGGGTAATGGCGGCGCCACACTGCGCGAGCATTCGGGTAAAGCGGCTTTTTATCATGCGCCATCGCCCGGCGTAGTCGGCGTCATCAGCGGGTAAGCGCCATACTGTGTGCACGTGGTCGGGCAATACAACGATGGCTTCAATCTGGAATGGTTTCGCTTATTGAGTGTCACGAAATACCTTGTGCAGCGCATCTATATGGGCAGTGAGAAAAGTCGCATGGCGGTCACGCAAGGTGACAGTGAAAAAGTATGTTCCACCAGCTACACGGTTACGACGATAATTGACCATAATGACAATTTGTCCCGGATTGCACTGCGTTTCATCCGGGCTACACTCCACCCGTGCTACCAGAATGCCTTCTGCCCCGCGAACCGCTTCCACGCCTTGCCTAAAGCCGCCACCTGTTCCACGTAGTCATGCTCCATCCAGCCACGGATGAGCGCGAGCGTATCGTGCCGTTCCTTGCTGTCCAGCTCGTCCAGCAGGCGGCGCGCGACTGCAATGTCGTTCAGCAAACCCAATATATCCTGCAACGGAGACAGCGCGGACAGGTAGCGCCTGGCCTTGGCGCCCGCATACAACGAGGCAAGCAGTTCCGCGCTGTAGCGCAGTTTCTTGCATGCGATGCGCAGTGCATGCAACTGGCCGGCATCCGCTCCCGCCAGGTTCTTGCTGCGCCTGCTCACCTGCTTGCTGCGTTTTTCCAGAATCTGCGCAGCAAATTGCGGCAAGCTTAATCCGGCGTCAGCAGTCGGTTCGCGCCAATAGCCGCCATGCATCCACGCGCCGAAGCGCAGCAGCAGCCGCTGATAATCCTGCGACTGCAAGGCACCCCGCACCCTGGCGTGGTGCTGCTCGCG
The DNA here is from genome assembly GCA_028871775.1 of Betaproteobacteria bacterium. Lineage (GTDB taxonomy): Bacteria > Pseudomonadota > Gammaproteobacteria > Burkholderiales > Gallionellaceae > CAITJF01. The sequence goes on along the minus strand of JAGWMH010000231.1, from coordinate 1,069 downwards.
CAATTCTTCGCTGGCGCCCAGCACTTGGCGCAACCCGGCATGTTCCGGCAGGCGCGCGCGGATGGCCGCAAGGGTTTGCGTCACGAACACATCCCACTCGCGCGAGCGGCCCAGTTCCACGCTCAGATTCGCCATCTGCTCATTCAACACGGCCAGCTCGTCATCGGCACGGAAAATTTTTGCCATGCCCAGCACCACGCGCAGGCGGCGCAGTGCGACGCGCACCTGGTGCAGGTATTCCTCATCCAGTTTGTGCACCGCGCCCGGCACATTGGCTTGCAGGTGAAACAGGCACGACCAGATCATGGCCTGCAATGCGCAGGGAACATCGGGGCATCTTGCCAGATCAGGCATGCTTGCCTTGGCCACCACAGGCTTGGCATCGGCAAACAGGCGATAGCCGTATTCCGCCTTGCTGGCATGCTCCAGTTCCAGCGGCACGATGTCGAGCAAGGCCAGCGCCAGCTTGAACAACTGCGCCGGCTCGCCGGATTTGAGTTCGAGCTCCAGTTCGGAAATCGGTCTGCTCGCCTTCCCTGCCCGAATTTCGCCGCTGTCCATGCTGAGCTCGATTTCCGCGCCCCCGAAATTCAGCATGCGCGTAGTGCGGGAAAAATCGGTCACGAACAGCGGTTGCAGTTTCTTGCGCACGGCATGCGGCAAGCGCTTGCCGCCGCCGGCTTCCAGCACCGCGAAGTCGAGCGCCTCACCGGACACCGGCGTTTCCCATTCATTGCGCTGATGCAACCCGGCCTGCACCGCTCCGCCGCCCTTCAGGGTTTGCAGCCATTGCCGCCCGACGCGGCGCAGGCGCAAAGCCATTGCGGACTGGTGCAATTCGAGTTTCGGCGTGTCGTAATAAATGTTGTGCAGCTTGCGCGTGGTGGTGCGTGTCGTTGCAAGTGTTTTGAGCAAGGGATGGCGCTTGAGCCGGTTCAGATGCTCCGGAGCGATGCGTAATTTGAGTTCGGTTTCGACTGCCATGTCTGCCTCAAACAAAGCGCGTGAATGTTTACTATAACAGGCTATCGGAAAATGCTGCATTGCCTGTCGCACAACCAGGAAATAC
>JAGWMH010000230.1 GCA_028871775.1 Betaproteobacteria bacterium | reverse complement strand
CTTGAATTTGGCTTGATCCAGACCCATGCGCAGGCCGGCTACGACATTCTCAAGGACATCAATTTCCCCTGGCCGATCGCACAGATGGTACTGCAACATCATGAGCGGATGGATGGGTCGGGCTATCCGCAAGGGCTCAAGGGTGAGGCCATTCTGCTGGAGGCGCGCATCCTCGCGGTGGCGGACGCGACCGAGGCCATCTGCTCGCACCGCCCCTATCGTCCTGGCTTGGGAATAGAGGTTGCGCTGGAGGAAATCACCAAGCTGCGCGGCGTTCATTTCGACCTGCAAGTGGTAGATGCGTGCCTAGCCGTGTTCAGCGAGCAGGGTTACCAACTGCCCGTTTGAGGAATGATTGATTTTGAAAACCACATCTGGCGGCATGCCTCATAAACTTCTCAAGGGAAACCGAATCAATGCCGCGCGCAACTTCTACAGTTCAGTTCAATTGTAAATTGAGGGTAAATGTGCGTCCGCTTCGCGCCCTAGAGGAAGATCACCAAATTCCGCTCTGTGTCGGGAGCAGCCCTTTACCCCAGTTAATTGCTTGCCTGAAAGCGGAACGTCAGGGCAGTAAGATGACCTCGTACCAGTGCCCAGATTTATCTCTTCGGGCTCGTCAATATCAAATTGGAATAGTGATAAGCCAGTTCACTGATTTGTCGGAACCGGCGAGCCAGCCATAGCTCAAACAACTGGCCCAGCTCGTTCCGCCACTTGGGGCTTGCTCAACCAAAGCCCCCTTTTCCTTCCCGCCTAATTGCCCTGTCCGTCCAGACAAGGTAAAATTCTCGCCCTTTTGCTTTGCTATTTTTGGCGATTTGAGTCGCCACTTTTTTTGCTATTGGCTATATATGGTTTTAATGAGGAACAACGTGAACCATTCTTCGTCGCACGTACAGTCAGGGTTGCCAGTCCAACAGGGTTTGTATGATCCGCGCCAGGAGCGCGATGCGTGCGGTGTGGGCTTTATCGCCAACATCAAGGGCAAGCAGAGCCATGACATGGTGCGTCAGGGCTTGCAGATACTGGAGAATCTTACCCATCGCGGCGCGGTGGGCGCCGACCCGTTGGCGGGCGATGGCGCGGGTATCCTGATCCAGATCCCGGATGCGTTCCTGCGCAAGTCCTGCGCGGCACAGGGCGTGACGCTGCCGGCGGCGGGAGAATACGGTGTCGGCATGCTGTTTCTGCCGCGCGCTGCCGCCGCGCGCGCCGCCTGTGAGCGGGTGATTGCGGACAAGGTCGCGGCGGAAGGCCAGGTCTTGCTGGGCTGGCGCGATGTGCCGGTGGATAACCGCATCCTGGGCGAAAGCGTCAAGGCGGTGGAACCGCTGGTGCGCCAGGTATTCATCGGGCGCGGCCAAAATTGTGCGGATCAGGATGCTTTCGAGCGCAAGCTGTTTGTCATCCGCAAGACGGTAGAGCATGCGGTGCGCAGCCTGCCCAAAGAGCAAGGCAAAGGCTTCTACATCCCGTCGCTGTCCTCGCGCACCCTGGTGTATAAGGGCATGCTGCTGGCCGATCAGGTCGGCAAGTATTATCTCGATTTGCAGGATGAAAGCCTGGCCAGCGCATTGGCGCTGGTGCATCAGCGTTTCTCCACCAACACTTTCCCCACCTGGGACCGGGCGCATCCGTTCCGCATGATTGCGCACAACGGCGAGATCAATACCTTGCGCGGCAACGTGAACTGGATGGCCGCGCGCCAGGCCACGATGTCGTCCGGGCTGCTCGGCGAGGATCTGGAAAAGCTGTGGCCGCTGATCGTGGAAGGCCAGTCCGACTCCGCCTGCCTGGACAATGCGGTGGAGCTGCTGGTGGCGGGTGGCTACTCGCTGGCGCACGCGATGATGCTGCTGGTTCCGGAAGCCTGGGTGGGCAGCCCGTTGTTGAACGAAGAGCGCCGCGCTTTCTACGAATACCACGCCATCCTGATGGAGCCGTGGGACGGCCCCGCCGCCGTGGCTTTTACCGACGGCCGCCAGATCGGCGTGACGCTGGACCGCAACGGCCTGCGCCCGGCGCGTTATCTGATCACTGACGATGATGTGGCGGTGATGGCGTCCGAGATGGGTGTGCTGGATATTCCGCAGCACAAGATCGTGAAGAAATGGCGGATACAGCCCGGCAAGATGTTCCTGATTGACTTGCAGGCAGGGCGGGTCGTCGATGTCATCAAGATGAAGCAACAACTCGCCACCGTCAGGCCCTACCGGCAGTGGATAGAAAAATCGCGCTACTTCCTGGCCGACCTCCCCGCCGTGGACGGCAAGCGGGAGCTCAAGGAAAGCCTGCTCGATATGCAGCAGGCATTCGGTTACTCACAGGAAGACTTCAAGTTCATCCTCGCCCCCATGGCTTCCGCGGGCGAAGAAGCGATAGGTTCCATGGGCAACGATGCCGCGCTGCCGGTGTTGTCCGACAAGAACAAGGTGCTGTACAACTATTTCAAACAGTTGTTCGCGCAGGTGACCAACCCGCCGATAGACCCGATCCGCGAAGAGATCGTGATGTCGCTCACTTCGTTCATCGGCCCCAGGCCCAATCTGCTCGACATTGATGAGAACGAGCCATCGCTGCGTCTGGAGGCGCATCAGCCGGTGCTGTCCAGTGAGGATTTTGCCAAGCTGCGCGACATCGGCAAGCTGACGCAGGGGCATTACCAGTCACTGGTGCTGGACATGACCTATCCCGTCAGCCAGGGCGCGCAGGGCTGCGAAGCCGCAATTGTGGCGCTGTGCGCCGCAGCCGACAAGGCGGTGGCGGATGGCTACAACGTGCTGATCCTGTCCGACCGTGCGGTGTCGAGAAAGCGCGTAGCCATCCCCGCGCTGCTGGCATGCGCTGCGGTGCATCATCATCTGATAAGTGCGGGCTTGCGCACCAGTACCGGTCTGGTGGTGGATACCGGTTCGGCGCGCGAAGTGCATCATTTCGCGCTGCTTGCCGGTTACGGCGCCGAAGCGGTGTGCCCGTGGCTGGCGTATGAAACCGTTGCCTCCCTCGGCGACGGCCTGCCGAAAAACCTGTCCGCCAAGGAAGCCAACAAGCGCTTCATCAAGGCGGTGAACAAGGGGCTGCTCAAGGTGATGTCCAAGATGGGCATCTCCACTTACCAGTCCTATTGCGGTGCGCAGATATTCGAGGCCATCGGCCTGAATGCCGAGTTTGTCGAAAAATATTTCACCGGCACGGCAACCCAGATCGAGGGCATCGGCCTGCATGAGGTGGCCGAAGAAGCGGTGCGCATCCACCAGTCCGCATTCGGCAACGACCCGGTGCTGGCTGACGCA
>JAGWMH010000229.1 GCA_028871775.1 Betaproteobacteria bacterium | reverse complement strand
TTGCTCAGCATGCGTGAGCATCAACCAAAGATAGATATCGTATCCAAAGTTACCACCTCCTGGACACACGAAGCCGAAACCAGGATGGAGCGGGTGCCATCCTTTGTTCGCAACATGGCGCGCATGGCCATAATACGGTATGCCCAGGAACACGGTCATACCGTCATCACCCAGAGGATAGTGGAAGAGGCGACTGCCCAACTCATGCCGAGCCATGCGGAACAGGCAATGGGAGAGATTGTTGCTGCCTACGATGCAGGAGAGCTGAAACGCAAACCTGATGCAGAAGAAGCGATGCGCTGGTCCAACGAGGCAGTCGCGCTGTTGCGCACCATCGAAGACCTCTCAGTGCGCGGCAATCTCAGCATGCGTGCCGAGAAAAAAGCACGCCAGGAAAAATGCAATGTGGTGGAAGCAAAGCACATCAAACCGTTTCTTGAAGCCGAAACGCCGGAGCCAAATAATCAGTCATCAGCATCCATCCCCTCGGAACTTCACTGGCAGGCTGCCGCACTGGCACGCCTGATGCGGGTACCCGAAGGTTTCATGCGCGACAGTTGCAAGCAGCGCATCGAGAACTTTGCCAAACAAAATGGTTGCGATGAAATCACCTTGGAAGTGGCAGAAAACGGCCTCAAGCTGGCCCGCGGTGAAATGGAAAAAACCATGAAGGAACAAAGTGTGCCGGCTGCCAAGGCGGCACAAGGCGGCTGCCCCTTTGGCTACGGTAAAAAAACAAGCGCTGCTGATCACAGCGTTCTACCCTGGACCAGCGAGGCGGAGAGAATAGTGCAGGGCCTGCCGGAAGGCATGAGCCGCGATATGACGCGCAATGCAGTAGTCTCAATTGCTGCCAAAAATGGCCTGAATGAAATCACTGCGGATTTGGTAAGACAGGTGCTGGATACTTTCAGGTCAGGATCAAACAAAGCAGGTGAAACCATGCCTTGGGATGAAGATGCCCGTGATAGTCTCAGTCGTGCACCGGACATGGTGCGTGGCATGCTGATAAAGGAAGTGGAGAATTGGGCGCAGCACAATCATCGCTCCCGTATCGATCTCGCCACAGTGAGCACCGTCAAGCAAGAATGGCAGTCCAAGGGTTATTTCCACATGAACCCGGAAGATCCGCGCAGCAACCCTAGCCTGTAAGAGAACGATAATGAATTTGCCATACACAGCCAATGCCGCTGCGGGTGATTTGTTTCTGCTCGCTATTAACCTGACCAACCGTTGCAACCTCGCCTGTGCCCATTGCTACATGGACGCAAAAACCCTGAAATATGGCGGCGAAAATGAGCTCACCACGGAGGAGGTGCGCGGCTTGCTGGATGATATCGCGGGCCGCAGCACTGAAACCATGGTAGTACTCACAGGCGGTGAGCCGCTGATGCGCGGCGATCTGGAAGAACTGGTGGCGCATGGCACAGGACTTGGCCTTTCCATGGTGGTGGGGACAAATGGAGTCGCACTCACCGATAAACGCGTGCAATCACTGAAGGCAGCCGGCGCAATGGGTGCAGGCATCAGTGTCGATTCCCTCGACCCTGAAAAGCATGATGCCTTTCGCGGGCTTCCCGGTGCGTGGGAGAAAACCCTGAATGGCATCGAGGCTTGCAAGCGCCATGATTTGTCCTTCCAGATACATTTCTCCGTCACCGAATCCAATGCGGGAGAAGTCCCGGCGATGGTAGACTTTGCCCGTGCCTCTGGGGCGCGAGTGTTAAACGTGTTTTTCCTGGTGTGCACCGGCCGTGGCGAATCCATGTCGGACATCAGCCCGATCACCTACGAGCGGGTGCTTAACCAGTTGGTGGCAGCCCAGGAGCAAAGCCACGACCTGCTCATCCGCGCGCGTTGTGCACCCCATTACAAGCGCATCGCCTACCAGCGCAACCCCCAGTCGACGCTCACCCGGGCCGCCGGCTACGAAGGGGGCGGCTGCCTGGCCGGCATCCATTACTGCCGTATAACTCCGGAAGGCGGAGTCACGGCCTGCCCCTATATTCCCGAGGAAGAAGGCAATATCCGCGACACAAGATTCTGGGACATCTGGAACCAATCGCCCACCTTTCAATCCCTGCGCAATCCCAGACTGCAAGGCAAGTGCGGCAGCTGTGAATTCCAGAAATTGTGCGGCGGCTGCCGGGCGCGGCCGCTGGCCATGGGCGGCAGCCTGATGGATACCGACCCTTGGTGCATCCACATACCAGACGGCTCTGCCGTCATCGAACCCATGGTCGAGCAGCCGAAGAAACTGGTCTGGAGCGAGGAGGCGGAGAAACGCCTGTCGCGTGTCCCCTCCTTCTTGCGCAAGATGGTCAAGAGCCGTGCTGAAAGTTATGTGCACGAACTGGGTATGCAAGTGGTGACGGAGGAACACTTGGCTACCCTGTCCGCAAAGCGTTTCGGGGGCGGCGGACCGCCCCGGCCAAACACACCCGCAGCGAAAGAAGCAACTCGGCAAGCCGTAGCGGCGGCAGAGCAAGTACCCGCGCTGCCCTGGAGCGAACAGGCAAGAGTGCGTCTGGCAGCCATGCCCGCCTTCCTGCAGGAAGGTGTACGCGCGGTCGCCGAGGATGTTGCCCGTTCCGAAGGCAGGCTGGAAGTGAATATCAAGCTTCTGGACAGGCTGGAATCGGAATCCCAGCCCGGCCGCAGCTTGCCATGGACTGATGAATCAGATCAGTTGCTCACGGAGTTTCTCGCAGACAAAACTCCTCAGGTGCTTATGTTTGTTGCACCTGCACTGGAAAGCGCCACCGAACACCTTGCAAAGAAGCGGCGCGCTACAACCGTGGAGCGGGCGGATGCTGAGGCAGCCATCGCCCAGCTGACCGGCGGGGTGGAATGGGATGAAGATGCCTTGGCGCGTGTGTTGTCTGCGCCAGACTTCAACCGGGCGGGCATCAAGAAGGCGGCTGAATTCAATGCCCGCAAGGAAGGCCTGGCGCGCATTACTTCCAGCGACCTGACGCGCTTCCGCAACAGCGCCATGATGCGTGCGGTGCAACGCATGAAGGGATTCGGGATGCAGGAATTGAGCTTCGATGCCTACGAGATCGCGCGCGACCGCGTGCCGCGCCTCAAGGACAACCCCGAGGCCGACAAACGTTTTGATACCATCCGGAATTTCGTTGCGGCGAGAGAAAACCCCGGCGATTTGCTGGGCCGGGATTTGCTCGAGAAAATGAAGGCGCAACTCAAGGCAAACAAGTAGAATTTAATTGACCGACCAAGGCAGAAGCCAACGGTATAGCGATGGACCAAGATGATGTACTGATTATCGGCGGTGGCATCTCA
>JAGWMH010000008.1 GCA_028871775.1 Betaproteobacteria bacterium | reverse complement strand
ATTTCTGCATAGCGTTCATAGGAGAAACCAGTAATGAAGCGGATATTTTTGTTCATCCTGACCAACCTGGCGGTGGTTTTCGTCATCAACATTACCCTGCGCCTGCTCGGCGTGGACCGGGTGCTCGACCAGAGCGGCGGCATCAACTTCAACGCGCTGCTGATCCTGTCGCTGGTGATCGGTTTTTCCGGCTCGATTGTTTCGCTGCTCATGTCGAAATGGTCGGCCAAGCGGATGGTGGGCGCGCAGGTCATCGAAAATCCGGTCGACCCGACCGAGCGCTGGCTGGTGGAAATCGTGCGCAGGCAGGCGGGCGCGGCGGGCATCGGCATGCCGGAAGTGGCGATCTATGATGCGCCGGATGTGAACGCCTTCGCCACCGGCTGGAACCGCGACGCCGCGCTGGTGGCGGTGAGCACCGGCCTGCTGCACAACATGAGCCGCGACGAGGCGGAAGCGGTGCTGGGCCACGAGATCAGCCACGTTGCCAACGGCGACATGGTGACCCTTGCCTTGATCCAGGGCGTGGTGAATACCTTTGTGATTTTCTTTGCCAAGCTGTTTGGCATTCTGGTAGATCGTGTGCTGCTCAAGAATGACGAGCGCAATGGCCGCGGCATCGGCGCGTTTGTCGCTGAAATGGTGGCGCAACTGGTGCTGGGCGTGCTGGCCAGCATGATCGTGATGTGGTTCTCGCGCCAGCGCGAATTCCGCGCCGATGCGGGCGGCGCCAGCCTGGCCGGACGCAACAAGATGATCGCCGCGCTGGAGAAACTGAAAATAAACCATGAGCAATCCACGCTGCCGGAAAAAATGGCCGCCTTCGGCATCTCCGGCGGCAAGGGTATGATGCACCTGTTCATGACGCACCCGCCGCTGGAGGAGCGCATCGAGGCTTTGCGCGCGGGAGGCTAAACACCGGGCAATTTCCAAACCAACGAAAAAGGCTTGCATCGCTGCAAGCCTTTTTTATCCAGAGGAAACGCTGAATAAGGATGTCAACGCGAGAATAAGCCTTTAGCCGCGAGCGAAGCGTGGCGGGAAGCTACGTGGCGATCCACAACTATGTGATCTCTGAGGCTTTCTGGATTGCTTCGCTGCGCTCGCAATGACGGTTTTGGGCTTGTTCAGCGTCTCCCCTCGCGCTCGGTCACCCAGAGGCGGTACACGCCGGGTTGTCGCGGAGCAGATGGCTCGGCGCTGACCGCAGCATCGGGCGCGACAACAGCTGCTGCTTCGGCTGCCGCAGGCTGCATGCCTTCCTCATGGTCGTTGGCTGAAGTTTTATCCGGCGCGCTGTCATTTTCGTCATCCTCGAATTTTTCGCGCGGCGGGTTGCCGTCATATATCAAGCTGCGGCGGCGCTGCAGGTAACCGTCGCGGACAAAGGAGTAGCGGTCGATCATGGCCTCTTCGAGCACTTTTTCCTTTTCCAGCAGGTCGGCGCGTCTGCTCAGCAAATTTGTCGTATACAACTGGTTGCGGGTATCCACAGGGCTGACTCTTCTCAGTACACCGGTGCGGATATCCGCATACAACCCCAAGCCGTCGCGGATAGAGCTGGGGCCGAAAAAGGGGATCACAAGGTAGGGGCCGCTGCCGATGCCCCAGTAACCCAGGGTCTGGCCGAAGTCTTCGTTGTGTTTCTCCAGACCCACCTGGGAAGCCACGTCAACCAGACCGTAGATGCCTATCGTGGAATTCACGAGAATGCGCCCGCCATCCGCAACAGCATTCACGATCTTGAGTTGCAGCAGGTCGTTGATGGTAACGATGACGTCGTTCAGGTTGGAGAAAAAGTTGGACACCATCATCTTGCCAGGCACCGGCATGACCGCGTTGTAGCCCTTTGCCGCCGGCTTGATTATAGCCTTGTCAACCGTCTCGTTGAATTGGTATACGCCGCGATTGAACGGCTCGAATGGATCTTGCGGATTGTGGTGGGTCGAGGCGCAGCCGCCCAGCACGAGGCTGGCAAGCAACAAGGGGATGCGGGTTACGGACATAAACATCGGCATTGAATTCGTTTTTTTGTGATTATAGGCGGAAACCCTGCTCCGCATAAAGATTCCTGTTTTGCTGCCTATGCCGGACGCATGGGCGATTCCAGATCGCCGATGCGGAATTGGAAATTGCCGGTCTTGCGATCGGCGAAGTAGTGTTGCAGGGTGAAACGCACCGGGCGAAAGGCGAGTTCATCCCAGGGAATATCCTGCTCTTCGAATAACCCGACTTCCAGGCTTTCCATACCGGGCGAAAAATCCAGATCGAGCAGCCTGGCACGAAACAACAGCTGCACCTGATTGATGTAGGGCAGGTTGTACATCGAATACAGCTCACCGATTGCTATGCGCGCGTTGGCTTCTTCCAGCGTTTCGCGCATGGCGGCCTCAGTGGTGGTCTCGCCGTTTTCCATGAAGCCCGCGGGCAGCGTCCACAGCCCGTGGCGCGGCTCGATGGAGCGGCGGCACAGCAGGATGCGGCCATCTTCCCATTCCGGAATGGCACCCACCACCAGTTTTGGATTCTGGTAGTGGATGGTGGAGCAGGCGGTGCAGACATGGCGCGGACGGTTGTCGTCGGGTGGCAGGCGCAATTCGACCGGCGCGCCGCATTCGCTGCAATATTTCATTTCCAGAATTGCCACCACGGTTTCACGCTCTGCACCGAGGGCTTGGCAGTGGCGCCATCTTTCGCGGTATTCACGTCGAGCACACGCTGCGCGTCATCGCGCAAATCCTTCATCCCCATGGCATCGTAAGCCTGTGCCATGATTTGCAACGCATCACGCGTGGCCGGGGCTTGCGGGTAATCGGCGAGCACATCCTTGGCGCGGTTGACGGCAGCCACATATGCGCCACGGCGCAAATAATAATTGGCGACATGGATTTCGTAACGCGCCAGCGCGTTAACCAGATATTGCATGCGCAGCCTGGAGTCGGGCGCATATTGGCTGTTCGGGAAGCGTGTCACCAGTTCCTTGAATGCCTTGAAGGCATCGCGCGCCGCATTGGGGTCGCGCTCGGAAAGGTCTTGCTGCACCACTCCACCAAACAGGCCGAGATCCTCATTGAAATTGATCAGCCCTTTCAGGTAATAGGCATAATCCACGTGCGGGTTGTTGGGGTATTGCTTGATAAAACGGTCTGCCGCCGCGATAGCCGATTCCGGTTCTTTCTGTTTGTAATAGGCATAGGCGATTTCAAGCTGCGCCTGCTGCGCGTAACGGCCGTATGGATAGCGCGATTGCAGCTTTTCAAAAACTTTCACGGCCTTTTCATATTTACCGTCATTCATCTGCTCCATGGCTTCGGCATAGATTTCCTTGGCCGTCGCGGAGCTCGAAGCGGTGTTTTCGTCTGGTAGTGGCGAGAAAAGACCGCACGCGGTTAGCGTAAGCAGGAGGATTAAAGCTAAACTATGGCGCATGACTGAATCCAAAAAGACGGTGCGTAATTATACCGCAAACCCGGCGTCCCTTTCCCCGCTTGCGTTCAAGGTGCCGATTGAATATGCGGGAATGCGCCTCGATCAGGTATTGGCCAAGCTGCTGCCGGAGTATTCGCGCAGCCGCCTGCAAGACTGGGTCGCGCAGGGCCTGGTCAAGGCAGATGGCGCAGCCGCCACCATCAAGCAGAAAATATGGGGCGGCGAATCGATAGAAGTCACGCCGCAGCCGCACCCTGCAGAGCAGCCGCACCAGGCCGAAGACATTGCGCTGGACATCGTGTTCGAAGACGACAGCATCCTTGTCATCAACAAACCGGCCGGGCTGGTGGTGCATCCGGGCAGCGGCAACTGGGAGGGCACGTTGCTCAACGCGCTGCTGCACCATGCGCCGCAACTCGGCCAAATCCCGCGCGCCGGCATCGTGCACCGGCTGGACAAGGACACCAGCGGCCTGCTGGTGGTGGCGAAGACGCTCACCGCGCAAACCGCGCTGGTGCGCCAGTTGCAGGCACGCACCGTGAAACGCGAATACCTCGCGCTGGCCTATGGCGAAGTGGAACGCGCCGGCACGGTGGATGCGGCCATGGGTCGCCATCCCACGCAGCGCACCAAGATGGCGATCGTGGACGACGGCAAACCCGCAACCACGCATTACAGTGTGGCGGAGCGCTTCCCCAACTGCACCCTGCTGCGCTGCAAACTGGAAACCGGGCGCACCCACCAGATCCGCGTGCATCTCGCTTCCATCCGCCATCCCCTGGTTGGCGACAGCATCTACATCAAGGGCGCGCAGAAATGCGCGCCGCAACTGCGCGCCATCCTCGCGGCCTTCCCGCGTCAGGCGCTGCATGCGGCGCAACTCGGGCTGGAACATCCGGTGACGGGCGAATGGCTGGAATGGCAGGCGCCGTTGCCGGACGATATGGCGCAATTGCTAGCGCAGATCAGGGGCGCGTCGCATGAACCTGCTTGACCATTCCATTATCCCCGACTGGCCCGCGCCGAAAAATGTGCGGGCGATGCAAACCACGCGCCACGGCGGCGTGAGCGCCGCGCCTTACGCCAGCCTCAACCTCGGCGACCATGTCGGCGATGCGCCGCTGGCGGTGGCGCGCAATCGCATGCTGCTGGAACCTTTGCTGCCGAGCGAACCGGTGTGGCTGAAGCAGGTGCACGGTACGGCGGTGGTGGATGCGGGGCATACCACTTGCTGGCCGGAGGGCGATGCCTGTGTGTCCTCGCATCCCGGCGCGGTGTGCGTGGTGATGACGGCGGATTGCCTGCCGGTGTTGCTGTGCGATGCACAGGGCAGCGTGGTCGGCGCGGCGCATGCAGGCTGGCGCGGCCTGTGCGACGGCATCATTGAATCCACCGTGCGCGCCATGAACGTGCCGCCACAAACCCTCATGGCCTGGCTCGGCCCGGCCATCGGGCCGTCGGCATTCGAAGTGGGCGAAGAAGTGCGCGCGGCCTTCATCGCCCAACAGCCGCAAGCCGCTGCTGCATTCGTACCGGGTATAGCCGGTAAATGGCATGCCGATATCTACCAGCTCGCACGCCTGCGCCTGAATGCACTGGGCATCACGCGCATCTACGGTGGCGGGCTGTGCACCCATACCGACCGCGTGCGTTTTTTTTCCTACCGGCGCGATGGCGTGACCGGAAGGATGGGAACTTTCATTTGGCTGGAGTAAGGAGGAAAATGGCCAAGAGCCTCCTTGAGAAATACGCCTGGGTGCAGCCTGTAAAAGACAGCACCGCCACGGGTTTACACAGATGACCACATTTCAGGAATTTTCATGAGCACACAGTTTGACATCAAGCAATACCTGATCGGTAAGGAGCCGTTCTATCAGGCGCAGGGCGATGAAATCGGGCTTTACCAGGCCGCCTATGCCGCGCGCCTGCCGGTGATGCTGAAAGGGCCGACTGGCTGCGGCAAGTCGCGCTTCGTCGAACACATGGCGTGGAAACTCGGCAAGCCGCTCATCACCGTGGCCTGCAACGAGGACATGACCGCCTCCGATCTGGTTGGCCGCTACTTGCTGGATGCCAATGGCACGCGCTGGCTGGATGGCCCGCTGACGCTTGCCGCGCGCTACGGCGCAATCTGTTATCTCGATGAAATCGTCGAGGCGCGCCAGGACACCACGGTGGTGATCCATCCGCTCACCGACCATCGCCGCGCCCTGCCGCTGGACAAGAAGGGCGAGCTGATCCAGGCCCATCCGGATTTCCAGTTGGTCATCTCCTACAACCCCGGCTACCAGAACCTGATGAAGGATCTCAAGCAGTCTACCAAGCAGCGTTTCGCCGCGATGGAATTCGACTATGCAGCAGCGGAAGTCGAAGCCGGCATAGTCAGCAAGGAAGCGGGCATAGACACCGGCACGGCAGCCCGTCTGGTGCGCATCGGCGAAACTGCGCGCAACCTCAAGGGGCACGGCCTGGATGAAGGCATCTCCACGCGCCTGCTGGTGTATGCGGCCACCCTCATCAACAAGGGCATCGCCCCCCGCGCCGCCTGCCGCATGGCGCTGGTGCGCCCGATTACCGACGATGCGGACATCCGCGACACGCTCGACCACGCCATCGATGCCATCTTTGAATAAGGCACTATGGAACCCAGATGACAGCCACTCAGGATGAGCGGGAGGCGCTGGACTGCGGCTTTGCCCAGGTGCAGAGCGTTTTCGATGACTGCCTGGCTTACGCGCGCAGCAAGCTTTCTGCTGAGGGCATAACGGCCTATATCGAGGGCGCGCATGCCATCTGCAAGACAGGGCGCGGCGAGGAGCCGGTGCTGCTGTTTCTCGAGGAGATGCCGCAGGTAGCCGCCCAGCTTGGCGAGGCTGTCATTCCCGAGGTGGTGGCATTCACCCTGAAACTTGCGCGTTCCCCGAACAGCCCCGCCATCGCACCATTCCTGCAAAGCCTGGCCGCAGCCGCGCGCGCGCTGGAAAGCCGCCCGCTGTTTACCGAATATCTGCATCTGGTGATGCAGACCATGGAGCGCACCATGCCCAGGGTGCATGGCATAGACTCCATGTATGCCAGCCCCTGCCTGCCGGATTTCCTCAAGAGCGTGCCATTCCTGTTAAGCCAGCTTTCGCTTGGCGGGCTCAGGAATTGGGCGGATTACGGCATCAGAAATTATGCCAACGACCCCGACCGGCAACGCGATTACTTCCTGCTGCAATCGACGGACAGCCGCGCCGTGTTCCAGCGCGAACGCCACGGCACCCTGCTGGTGGATCATGAACGCAAGCTGGACCTTTACCTGCGCGGGCTGTGGGCTACCCAGGTCAATTTCGCACCCTATTCGCTGGCGTTCGATACCTTGCGCAAGCCGCTGCCCTACCTCGACCATCTGGGCATCCATCTGCCGGACGCGTATGACGATTTCATTCTCCCCTCTCCCGCTGGCGGGAGAGGGGCTGGGGGAGAGGGCGAACGACTCCCTTCGGGAGGGATAGTCATATCTGGATTGGACCGCTACCGCGCCCTGCTGGCACATATCCATGCACACCGGCTCTGGACCACGCCGCTTCAGGCGGACAACCTCAGCCCGTTCCAGCGCATCGCCATCGAGGTGCTTGAAGATTCCCGTGTGGAATACCTGGCCATGCGCAAATATCCGGGGTTGCGCAAGCTGTGGTGCGCACTGCATCCCATTCCCGGGGAAGGTGCCTGCCCGGAGGGGCAATCCTGCCTGCGCCACCGCATGTTCACGCTCTCGCGTGCGCTGCTCGACCCGCAGCACGGCTACCGCAATCCCGCCATACTCAAGTATGCGGAGCGTTTCCACTCGGTTATGGCAGCCGGAAACACCACCACGGATTCGATGATTGCGCTCGGGGTGCAGTTCATCGCCGAAACCCGCGTAGCGAGTGATTCCAGCGCTGACATCTATTTTGCCGACACCGAAGTCAGCTATCGCGACGATAACCGCCTGATGTGGAAATTCTTCGAGGAGGGCGATGAAGAGGAAACCGCATCCAAGCCGGTCAGGGCGCAGCGCGTGGAAGAAGCCAGGGATGAAAAGCTGCCGCCCCGGCTCTACCCGGAATGGGATTACGGCAGCCAGCACTACCGCCCGGACTGGGTCAGCGTGTACGAGCATCTGCACGGCAGCGCTGACGCGGCCTATATAGACAAGCTGCTGGCCAAGCACCACGCGCTGGCCAAGCGGCTGAAAAAAATCATCGACCTGTTGAAGCCGCAGCATAAGGTGCGCGTGCGCTATCAGGAGGAAGGTTCGGAACTCGATCTCGATATCGCCATCCGCTCCCTGATCGACTTCAAGTGCGGCATCACTCCGGATCCGCGCATCAACATGAGCCACCGCCATGACGGGCGCAGCATCGCGGTCTCGCTGTTGCTCGATCTCTCCGCCTCGCTGGGCGACGTGCCGGAAGGCTGCACGCAAAGCAAGCTGGAGCTGGGCCAGGAAGCCGTTTCGCTGCTGGCCTGGGCCATAGAGGAAATGGGCGACCCGTTTGCCATCGGCGGCTTTCATTCCGACACCCGCCACGAAGTGCGCTACCTGCACTTCAAGGGTTACCAGGAGCGCTGGGATGCCAAGGCCAAGGCGCGGCTGGCCGCGATGGAAGCGGGCTATTCCACGCGCATGGGGGCGGCCATGCGCCATGCCGGGCATTATCTCGCGCATCAGGAGGCCGACAAAAAACTACTGCTGGTGCTGACCGATGGGGAGCCATCCGACATTGACGTCAAAGACCCGCGCCACCTGATCGAGGATGCGCGCATCGCCGTGCGCGAGCTTGACCGCAAGAGCATTTACACCTACTGCATCAACCTCGATCCGAAAGCCGACGAATATGTGACCGATATTTTCGGCAACCATTACACCGTGATCGACAACATCCAGCGGCTGCCGGAACGTTTGCCGCAACTATTCCTGGCATTGACCAGGTAGGCTAACAGCAGCTATTGGGCATTACGTAAGCAAAGGTAACACTTTGGCATCCCAGACAAGTGCCACGGTAAACGAAACGTACCACTTCGCCGCCCTCACGCATGGCCTAGATCAGGAAATAGAATGCCGCAAAATTTGCTATGGTTTCATTCTGCTAGAATGGCTTCAGCTGCAATGATGTAAATCAATCACCACCCCAATGCGCCATGACCATAGTCGCTGTTTTTAACCAGAAAGGTGGCGTAGGGAAGACCACTACTGCTCTTAACCTTGCTGCCGCGCTGGCACGCCGCGGCCGCGAGCCGGTTGGTATCGACCTTGACCCGCAGGCGCAATTCGGCTCCATTATCGGCATTGCCGTCCATTCCGGCGATGACAGCGTTTTCAGCCTGTTTCAGCGCAATCGCCCGCTGCGTGAACTGATCCAGGAATCGGCCAGCGGAATCAGTATCATTCCGTCGCACGCCGAACTGTCCAAGGTGGATGCGCTGTATGGCAAGGGTTACAACGCAATTAACAAGCTGAACACAGGCTTGCAGGCGGAAAAAAACGGGAATATGAATACGCCCTGGATAATCGACTGCTGCCCGTTGGTTGGCGTCCTTTCCTTAAATGCGATATTTGCCAGCGATGGCCTTATCATTCCCATTTCAGCGGATCACCTGTCCATCAAAGGCGCCATGCAGATTAGAAGAACCCTCAAGGCACTTGAACAGGTGTTGAAGCGTCGTGTTAACCGTCGTTATCTGATCACCCGTTTTGACTCACGGCGGCGCATGGCGAGAGATATCCTGCAAATGGCCGAAACGGAATTCGGTACGGATGTTTGCAGGACGCTCATTTCGGAAAACGTCAGCCTGGCGGAAAGCCCGGCACTGAATAAAACCATCTTCGAGCACGCGCCAAACAGCCATGGTGCGCATGACTATGATGCACTGCTCGATGAATTGCTGGCCGACGGGTTTATTGAATAGCGCTGGCCGGATAATGCGGTGAGAATCACGGAACCCGGGATTGCGCAAAGAACCGGGAATGGCACTATGCGCTTCCCGCAGTTTCATTCTCAGCTGTCTTTGGCAATCAGCGACAGCACATCTTCTATATCCGCCGACTGTGCAATTTTATTGTCCGGATCTATTATTTTGTATTGTGTCACTTCACAATTGCGGTACATCTGGCGCAGTTTACGTTCCGCATCCGGCAAATCCTTACCATAAAGCTGGATATTCTCAACCGTTTGCCCATCCCGTGTCCTCAAGGAAAAATTAAATTTCAGCATAACTCCCTCAAAATTTACCGAACAAGAGTGGTTATATCACAAACCAGGCTTGCTCCCAGTAAGCGGCAAGGGCGAGGCATCAAGATGCATTGCAAGCCAACCAGAAAAAAATAGGGCTGGCGGTTGAACATGCAAGGGCGCAGGCACGTATGGAGAGTGCGCGCGAAAGCATGTAAAATCCACAGACTTCAAAATCAGCCAACCGGGAAATATATGGGCAAGAACTTAGTGCAATTCATCATCGAAGAACAAAGACACATTCCGGGCGCGACCGGCGACTTTACCGGCCTGCTGAGCGACATCATCACCGCCTGCAAGCAGATTGCCCACAGCGTGAACAAGGGCGCCCTGATCGGCGTGCTGGGCAGTGCGGGCAGCGAGAACGTCCAGGGCGAAACGCAGAAGAAGCTGGACATCATCACCAACGACATTTTCATCAAGGCCAATGAATGGAGCGGCCACCTTGCGGCGATGGCATCGGAAGAGATGGACGACATCTATCACATTCCCGCACGCTATCCGAAAGGCAAGTATCTGCTGACGTTTGATCCGCTGGATGGCTCGTCCAACATTGACGTAAACATTTCCGTGGGGACGATATTTTCCATTCTGCGCTGCAGGGATGATGTAACCAATCCGACTGTGGAAGATTTCCTGCAGCCGGGAACCCAGCAACTCTGCGCCGGCTATGCCTTGTACGGCCCTTCCACCATGCTGGTGATTACCTCCGGGAATGGCGTGAACGGCTTCACCCTGGATAACGACATCGGTGAGTTCATGCTGACCCACCCGAAGATGACCATCCCGGCCGATACCCACGAATTCGCCATCAACATGTCCAACCAGCGTTTCTGGGAAGCACCGGTGCAACGCTATGTGGACGAGTGCATGAAGGGCAAGACACCAGAGGGACGCGAGAAAAATTTCAACATGCGCTGGGTGGCCTCCATGGTCGCGGAAGTACACCGTATCCTGACGCGCGGCGGCATCTTCATGTATCCGTTTGACACCAAGGAGCCCGGCAAACAGGGCAAGCTGCGCCTGTTGTACGAAGCTAACCCGATGTCTTTCATTGTGGAGCAAGCCGGCGGCATGAGCTCAACCGGACGTGAACGCATCATGGGGATCAAGCCCTCCGCCCTGCACCAGCGCGTGCCGGTGATCCTCGGCTCCAGAAACGAGGTCGAGCGCGTGGTGAGCTACCACAAGGGGGTGTAAACATGAGCAAGCCGCTGGTTGCAATTGTGATGGGCAGCTCGAACGACTGGGAAACCATGCAGCAGGCCGCGCAGCAATTGCAGGATTTCGGGGTGGCTTATGACGCAAGGGTGATTTCCGCGCACCGCTCTCCCGACCTGCTGTTCGACTACATCAAGGAAATGACGGCGCAGGGGGTGCAGTGTTTTATAGCCGGCGCCGGTGGCGCGGCGCATCTGGCCGGCGTGATTGCAGGCAAGACCACCCTGCCGGTGCTGGGCGTGCCCATGCCCTCCAGGCACCTCAATGGCATGGATTCGCTGCTGTCTACCGTGCAAATGCCGAAAGGCATCCCGGTTGCCACCTTTGCCATCGGCGAAGCGGGCGCGGCCAATGCAGGATTGTTTGCGGTGGCGATGCTGGCGCTTAACGATGCAGGATTGGCGCAGAAGCTTGCCAATTACCGCAGGAAACAGGCTGAGGCGATTGCCACAATCACTCTCCCCTCTTTGGGCTGAACATGTCTGCTTTATATGAATCCAATCTGACCAGCCTGCCGCTGCTGCATCGCGGCAAGGTGCGCGACATTTACGGCGTGGACGACCGGCATCTGCTCATCGTGCAGACCGACCGCCTCTCCGCTTTCGATGTCATCCTGCCCACACCGGTGCCGGGCAAGGGGCATGTGCTCACTGCCCTGTCCAACTTCTGGTTTGCCAAATTGGGCTACGTCATTCCCAACCATCTTTCCGGCATTGCGCCGGAAGATGTAGTGAAGACCGAGGCGGATCGCGCACAAGTGGCTGGCCGCGCCTTCGTGGTGAAGCGCCTGAAACCGCTGCCGATAGAGGCGATTGTGCGCGGTTATCTGGCCGGCTCCGGCTGGAAGGATTATCAAAAAACCGGAGCGGTGTGCGGCATCAAACTGCCTGCCGGTTTGCAGGAGGCGCAGCAGTTGCCGCAACCGCTGTTCACTCCTTCCACCAAGGCTGCGATAGGCGAGCACGACGAGAATATTTCCTTCGAACAGACCAGGCAGTTGTTAGGCGAGGCGCGCGCCAACGAAGTACGCGATGCCACGCTGGCGCTGTACACCCAGGCGGCGGAATACGCGGCCAGCAAGGGCATCATCATCGCCGACACCAAGTTCGAATTTGGCGTCGATGCTGCGGGCAAGCTGTATCTGATAGACGAGGCGCTGACGCCGGATTCCTCGCGCTTCTGGCCCGCCGACCAGTACCGTGTCGGCAGCAACCCGCCCAGCTTCGACAAGCAATTCGTGCGCGACTGGCTGGAGGCTTCCGGCTGGAACAAACAGCCGCCGGCGCCCAATGTGCCGCCCGAGGTGCTGCAAAAAACCTCGGACAAATATCACGAAGCCCTGCGGCGGCTGATCGGCACATGATCCCTTCGCGTCTCAGCTGTAGCACATGACCTCCCCAAAACAGTTACTCCAGGGTTTCCTGCGTTTCCGCGAACAGCATTTTGTGCACAATGATGCCTTGTACCGCCAACTGGTGGAGCAGGGGCAAACCCCCAACACGCTGGTGGTGGCCTGCTGCGATGCGCGGGTAGACCCGTCACTGGTGCTGGATTGCGCGCCGGGCGATTTGTTCGTCATCCGCAACGTCGCCAACCTGGTTCCTCCCGCAGAAAACCAGGGCCAGTATCACGGCACCAGTGCCGCGCTGGAATTCGGCGTGCGCAATCTGGGGGTGCAGCACATCATCGTGCTGGGGCATGCACACTGCGGTGGCATACGCTCACTGATGGAAACCGGCGGCATCAACAACCCGGATTCCTTCATTGACGACTGGATGCATCTGGTAGAGGACGCACGGGCGGGAGTGGCGCAGGACATGCCGGGCGCGCCGCTGGAGGACCAGGCGCGCGCCTGCGAACAGCGCGCTATCCTGATCTCCTTGCATAACCTGATGACATTCCCGTGGGTGCGCAAACGCGTCGAGGACGGTTCACTCTTCCTGCATGGCTGGTACTTCGACATCGAGCACGGCCAGCTGCTGCGCTATGACGCAGCCGCCCATGCGTTTGAGGCGCTTTAGGTCAACTACTTCTGGGCGCCCCCGGTCAGTTCGCGGTAGCGCACCTTGTCGGCTTCAAAACTTGCCCTGACGGCAGCATCCTTTTCCTGGGCTTTGGCTAGATCCTGCTTGAGTTTTGCCACTTTATTTTCCGCATTTGTGATATCTGACTGCAGTGAGTCGGGTATCTTCTTCCCCCCTTGCTTTAACACGTCTGCTTCCTTGAGGTAATTATCCAGGTCTTGCTGCGCGGGTTTCAGGATCAACTGGATGCTGTTGATGCGCGCCTCCACCTGTTGCAGGTTGCGATCGCGCGCCAGATCAATTTCCTTTTCATTACTGTAGGTATTCACCAATGCGTTATCCCTGCGGCGCTGGTCTATAGTTGCCTGCTCTTCTTCGGGAGTCTTCTTGCCCGCACCGGCCTCAATCTTGGGCTCTTTTTTCTTGACCTCGAGACCCTTTTCGTTAAATTGCACTTTGTCCTTGTTGGCATATTCCGGGGGAACAACCTCGCCGTAATGGGTTTCGCCCTTGTCGTCCACCCACTTGTAAAGTTTTGCCTCAGCCGTCGCACTGAAAGCCGCGAACAGCACCAGGGTTGTACCAAGAATTTTTGCGTTAGTCATTTTTTACCCCATAACGGTCACGATAGGACTGTACTGCCTGCAGATTCTGCACCATCCCGGCATGCTCGTGCAAATAGCCGAGCAAATCGTCCAGTGCGGCGATAGACACCACAGGGATGCCGTAGTTCTTCCTCACTTCCTGCACCGCGGAAAGCTCGTCCTGGCCGCGCTCCATGCGATCCAGTGCAATCACGACCCCGCACGGTGTTGCGCCCGCGGCACGGATCAACTCGATGGATTCGCGCACCGAGGTCCCGGCGGAAATCACGTCGTCGATGATCAGCACCCTGCCCTGTAAAGTCGCCCCCACCGTGCTGCCGCCCTCGCCGTGGCCTTTCGCCTCCTTGCGGTTGAAGCAGTAAGGCACGTTGCGCCCCTGCTCCGCCAGCGCGATGGCCGTGCCAGCAACCAGCGGGATGCCCTTGTAAGCCGGGCCGAACAGCATGTCGAATTCCACTTTTGAGGCGAGTATCGCCTGCGCATAGAACTGGCACAACTCGCGCAGCGCAGCCCCGTCATTGAACAAACCGGAATTGAAAAAATACGGCGACAGGCGCCCGGCCTTGGTCTGGAACTCCCCGAAGCGCAGCACCCCGTGCTGGATGGCGAAGCGGATGAAATCCCGGCGGAAAGTGAACATGGTGGAGCCGGCTCAAAAGTTGAAGATGCACGCATTATAATGCGCACCTTCGCCCAACGAGAAATTTCGTGCGCATCATCTCGCTCAACCTCAACGGCATCCGCTCCGCAGCAAACAAGGGTTTCTTCACGTGGATGCTGGCGCAACAGGCCGACATCATCTGCGTACAGGAACTCAAGGCGCAGGCCGCCGACATGGCGCCGGACATGCTCGCCCCGCATGGCTATCACGGCTGTTTCCATTACGCCGAAAAGAAGGGTTACAGCGGTGTGGGCATCTACGCGAAGCGCCAGCCGGATGCGGTGATCGAAGGGCTGGGTATTCCCGAGTTCGATGCCGAGGGCCGCTACCTCGAGGCGCAATTCGGCAAGCTCAGCGTGGTGTCGCTGTACCTGCCCTCCGGCTCCAGCGGCGAGGAACGCCAGGCAGTGAAGTTCAAATTTATGGTGGCATTCATGCCGCACCTCCGCGATTTGCACGCCAGCGGGCGCGAGGTAATCATCTGCGGCGACTGGAACATCGCGCATAAGGAAATTGATTTGAAAAACTGGCGCAGCAACCAGAAGAATTCCGGCTTCCTGCCGGAAGAGCGCGCCTGGCTCACCCAGGTGTTTGACGAGGTCGGCTTCGTCGATGTGTTCCGCAAACTGCATCCCGGGCTCGAAGCCTACACCTGGTGGTCGAACCGCGGCCAGGCCTGGGCAAAGAACGTGGGCTGGCGCATCGACTACCACATCGCCACGCCGGGCGTTACACAAACTGCGCAATCAGCCGGCATCTACAAGGAGCAGCGCTTTAGCGACCACGCGCCGCTGATGGTGGAGTACGACTACCCGGCGTGATCCCACAGGCCGAGCGCCTGCATCTGTCGCGTGGCCTGCTCCGCCCAGCCGCGGTTTGCGGCGGGCGAGGCCGGGCTGGGATGCAGGATGCGCCCGAAGCGGATGCTCTGAACTTCCGCCAGCGCCTCACGCGCTCGGTCTTCCGCGAAGCCGCCTATGCCGATCACCCACTCCGCGCCGCTGGCGCGCACCACTTCGACCAGATGGGCGTTGCAGGCCACAAACAGCGGGGCGGCCTCTGCTGAAGATAGCTTGTCCGGCGTGAGGTTGCGCCCGCCGGCAAAGAACGCCAGCGGACAATAGTTGGCGACGAAGTGCTCGGCGAAGAAGTTGTCCGCCTCACCGAAGCGCTGCGCGAACAGCCCCCACAGCCGCCGCCCGCTGACTTCGCTGCGCGGGCAGGCCCAGCCTTCGATGGGGCGTGCCGGGTTTTCGTGCGCGGGTTTCCCGATGGGGGCATCGAGTCGCAGCCAGTCCCGCACCGCCGCAATTTCGCCATACGGAACGCCGGTCTGCGTCATGCCGAACGGGCCGGGATTCATTCCGACGAACACGATGCGCTTCCTGCCTTCGCCGTAACGCCTGAGGTATTGCTCGTGGCATGCCCAGGCATAGTCGAGCGGGTTGTAGACATGCGTGACCGGTGCGGAGAAGGGCAGCCCGGATACAGCACGCGACAGTTTCCGCGCAGCGGTGATCAACTCGGTGGCACTCATCCGGGAGTGCCCTCAGAAGCTGTCATAAAAATTTGCGAGAAGGGATGTATCCAAGGCGCACGGAACGCAGCAACCGGAATGTACACAGAGTACATGAGGATTGCGAGTACCGCGCAACACCGCAGACGCCCTTCGCAGCAATTTTTAAGGCAGCTTCTCAGGCCGCGACCTTGGGCAGATTAGCGAGCGACGCCTTCAGCGTCTCCTCCGGATAGGCGGAGTCCTCCAGTGCACCGGCAAAATACTGGTCATAGGCCGCCATGTCGAAGTGGCCGTGCCCGGAAAGGTTGAAGAACAGCGTCTTCGGTTCGCCGGATTGCTTGCAGCGCAGCGCCTCGTCGATGCAGGCGGCAATCGCGTGGTTCGACTCCGGCGCGGGGATGATGCCCTCGGCGCGGGCGAAGGTCACGCCCGCCTGGAACGTCGCCAGTTGCGGCACCGCCACCGCCTCGATCAGCTTCTCGTGATAAAGCTGCGACACCAGCGCCGAATCGCCGTGATAACGCAGCCCGCCGGCATGAATGCTCGGCGGCATGAAGTCGTGCCCCAGCGTGTACATCTTGAGCAGCGGGGTGAGCTTCGCCGTGTCGCCGAAATCATAGGCATATTTGCCGCGTGTCAGCGTCGGGCAGGACGATGGTTCCACTGCCACCAGCCGCACGTTCCTGCCGCAGGCCTTGTCGGCGAAGAAGGGGAAGGCCGCACCGCCGAAATTCGATCCGCCGCCGCAGGGCGCAAAAATCATGTCCGGATAATCGCCTGCCAGTTCGAACTGCTTCTTCGCCTCCAGCCCGATGATGGTCTGGTGCAGCAACACATGGTTGAGGACCGAGCCGAGCGCGTAATTGGTGTCGGCGCGGTTGGCGGCATCCTCCACCGCCTCGGAAATCGCAAGGCCGAGAGAGCCGGGATTGTTCGGATCGGCGGCAAGAGCGGCGCGCCCGGTCTGCGTTTCCAGCGACGGGCTGGCAAACACCTCTGCGCCCCAGGTGTGCATCATCGAGCGGCGGAACGGTTTCTGCTGGTAGCTCACTTTCACCATATACACGCGCACCTCCAGCCCGAACATCTTCCCGGCCAGCGCTATCGAAGAGCCCCACTGCCCCGCGCCGGTCTCGGTGGCGATGCGCTTGATGCCCGCCTCCTTGTTGTAATACGCCTGCGGGATGGACGTGTTGACCTTGTGCGATCCCGCCGGGGAAACGCCCTCGTACTTGTAGTAGATTTTTGCGGGCGTGCCCAGCGCCGCCTCCAGCCGATGTGCGCGGAACAGCGGCGAAGGCCGGTACAGGCGATAGGCTTCGCGCACCGCCTCGGGAATCGGTATCCAGCGCTCGCCGGATACTTCCTGCATGATCAGGCTCATCGGAAAAATCGGCGCCAGCGCCTCCGGCCCGATAGGCTTGCCGTCCGGCCCGAGCACCGGCGCGGGCGGGTTCGGCATGTCCGCCACCACGTTGTACCAGTGGGTTGGAATATCGCTTTCCTGCAACAGAAACTTGGTTTGTGTCATGACGTTCTCCCAGTTGTTATGACGACGGAACAGGAAAGAAATTTAGCACAGGCGGCAGGATACAACCAGCGCTGCGGAACCCATTATTTGCGGAATAGCGCTTCGGCGACCATGCGCTGTTCCTTCAAATCTCCAGGGTCAGGCATTTGCATGCGCCGCCGGCCTTGAGGAATTCTGAGACATCCGCCTCGATGACTTCAAAACCGCGTTGCTTCAGGGCGGATTTCAGTTCTGCCGATGCCCGGTGCAGGATGACGCTCTGGTCGATGGAGATGGCATTGCAAGCGAAATTCCTAGCGTCCGTTTCCGAGACCCAGATGATGTTTTCACCGAAGGCATGGTTAAGCGCTGCCACGCTTTCCCCGGAGAATGCCTTTGCGTAGGCGATGGCATGACCTTTCGGCAGGGGACAGAATGCCGTGTCGAGGTGATACCAGTGTGGATCAACAAGTTCAAGGCCGCAGGCTTCGACATCAAGCACATCAACGATTTCATCCAGCGCTTGGGACTCGCTCCTGATTCCCGATCCGATCCAAAGCCTGGATTGCGCATCAAACAGGGCGTCTCCTGCCCCTTCGAATATCGTTCCCTGCCGCAGGTGCCGCACCCTGTAGCCCTGCACGGAAAAGAATTTTTCGAAGAATTTTGCTTCAGGCTGCCTTTCGGCATGGCGGAACGACGCAACGATGAATTCCTTTCCCCGAACCAGTCCCGCATTGGCGGTGAACACCATGTCCGGCAACCCCGCAACAGGCTCGACCAAACTGACCGATGCCCGTTTCGCCACTATGTCACGCAGGTTTTCCCACTGTTGCTGCGCCAGTGGGTTGTTCACTTTCCCCAGGTTGCCTTCCATCCAGGGATTGATTACATAGCTCACCTCAAAAAATCTCGGCGCGCACATGAGGAAATGCTTCATCGCTTGCTAGAACTTAACGAAGGGGCTGGGCTACCAATTTTGATGCACAACGTTTGAGGTAACCGGCCTCGTGCGCTTTTTGCGCGAGGTCCGTGTTGACCGAGAGGTTAGCCATCATTCGATGATTCCTTGCCAACGATCTCGATGCACAGAAGCGACTTCAAGTACTTATTTCCGCCATAGTCGTTATTAAATATCGGCGCCTCAATATCCGTAAT
>JAGWMH010000228.1 GCA_028871775.1 Betaproteobacteria bacterium | reverse complement strand
GCGGCATCTGTCGGGCGGATGCCGGGCGTGACCAGGCAGAATTTATCCCCGCATTCACGGCGCAACAAGGCGGCTTCCTGCGCCGAGCACACCACGCCGTCCAGCCCGCTATCGCGCGCCAGCGTGGCCAGGCGCAGCACAAGATCAGCCGGAGTGATGTTCATCCCCAATTCAGACAAATCTTCCTGTGCCATGCTGGTAAGCACGGTCACGGCAATCAGTTTGGGTGGCCGGGCTGCCTGCGCCACCGCATTGCGCGCCGCTTCCATCATCCTGCGCCCACCCAGCGCATGCACGTTCACCATCCACACCCCCAGTGCGGCGGCAGCCTTGCACGCCTGCGCCACGGTGTTGGGGATATCGTGAAATTTCAAATCGAGGAACACTTCAAAATTACGCCGCCGCAATTGCTCCACCAGTTGCGGCCCCGCTGCGGTAAACAATTCCTTGCCCACTTTGAGGCGGCACAATGCTGGTTCCAGCCGTGCCACCAGATCCAGCGCGGGTGCCGCTTCCGGATAATCGAGCGCGACAATGATTTTCGGGCCGTTCATTTTATACCCCGCATTTTAACCACGAAGAACACGAAGCCCGCGAAGAGGAGCGGATGATGATCATTAAATTTCATGCAGCCCCACAAATAACCTTCGTGTCCTTCGTGGCGAAGTATTTTTCCATGTTCATATTGTGAACCCGTTTTCTTCGCTTCTTCGCGGCGAATAAGTTTCCCATCCGTGGCAGGCCGGGCAATGCCAGTAGAACTGGCGTGCCTTGAAGCCGCAATTGCTGCACCGGTACATCGCCAGCGAACGCGTGCGCTGGTGCACCAGCTTCTTCACCATCTCCACGTCGGCACGGCGATCACCGGGTATATCCAGCAGGCGCGCCTCCAGCAACTTGTCCAGCCCCAGCAGCGTCGGGTTGCGCTGCAATTCATCGCGCACCAGCCTGTATGCCGTCTCCGCGCCGTCGCGTTGCAGGATGGCATGAAACAGCACATTCATCAAATCCAGCGAGGGATATTTGGCGAGATAATCCTGCAGCAAGTCGATACCCGTATCCGCATGGCCGGACTGGCGATAAGCCTTCAGCAGATGTTCCGCCACCAGCGGCAGGTACTGCGGGTTCTGCTGTTCGATGCGCTTCCAGATTTCGATGGCGTCTGCATAGCGCTGCGCCGCACTTTCCATTTCGCCCAGCATCATGGTGGCGCGCGCTGCCTGCGGATGCGCCTCCAGCGCCTGTTCCAGATGCGCACGCGCGGCGTCCGTCTGCTTGCGCGCGATCTCGGCGGCGGCCAGTTCGCAATAGAAGAACGCGGCTTCCTTGCTGTGCGGCTGGCCGGAGATTTCCGTCAGGCGCTGCGTCACGCCTATGGCCTTGAGCCAGTCCTTTTCCTTCTGGTACAGCTCCAGCAAAAAATCCAGCGCGGGCCTGGCATAAG
Source organism: Betaproteobacteria bacterium (assembly GCA_028871775.1). Taxonomy (GTDB): domain Bacteria; phylum Pseudomonadota; class Gammaproteobacteria; order Burkholderiales; family Gallionellaceae; genus CAITJF01. Next base: position 1,869 of record JAGWMH010000228.1, on the reverse strand, counting down.
GCGTGTCCTGCAATTGTTTGAACAATTCCTCGGCGCGGTCCAGTATCCCGGCCTTGAGATAATCCTGCGCCAGCTCGAACAATGCCTGCTGCCGCTTGTCCTCCTCCAGATCGGCACGCTCAACCAGGTTCAGGTGCATGCGCAGCGCGCGATCCACCTCGCCGCGACGGCGGAATAAACTCCCCAGCGCAAAGTGCAGCTCGACTGTTTGCGGATCGACCTTGACCACCTCGATGAATGCCTCGATGGCCTTGTCCTGCTGCTCGTTGAGCAGAAAGTTGAGCCCCTGGAAATATGAGCGCGGCAACACGCTGGATTCGGACAACAGCTGCTTGATGTCGATGCGCGCCGCCAGCCAGCCCATGCCGAAAAACAACGGGAAGACCAGCAGCATCCATGGTTCAAATTCCATAAGCGACAGGCAGGATCAGGAAGGTTGTATGGGAATCTGCTGGGTTTCGCCGGCACCGGCGAGTTTGTTTTTCAGGTGCAGTTCGCGCTTGAGCACGGCAATTTCCTTGCGCTGCCGGAAAACATTGCCCAGCACGGCAAGCATGCCTATGCCCACACCGACGGCAAAAAACAGCAGCAGGACAACCACCAGCGAAGATTGCCATTCATAGCCGAAAAAATAGCGCAGCACCACAGGTTGGTCATTCTTCACGGCGAAGCCGAGCAGCGCAAGAAACAAGATGGCACGCAATAGCCAGGTCAGATAACGCATGATATTCACGCAATAAATTTCACGTGCGAATTAACCAGAAATTTCTTGTAACAATAACACGAATGGGTAAAAAACTGGCGGCTCCATCTTGCGACAGGCCGCCAATTTAACAGCTACATGGCCACCCTTCGGCAGGCCTGTCCTGAGCTTGTCGAAGGGTTCAGAACAGATTCATAAGGGCGGGTAATCGACCCGTTCACGCAACTCCTTGCCTGCCTTGAAATGCGGCACGTGCTTGGCCGGCACCTGCACTTTTTCGCCTGACTTGGGATTGCGTCCGGTCCGTGGCGGGCGGTAGTTCAGCGAAAAGCTGCCGAAGCCGCGGATTTCGATTCGTCCGCCGCGTACCAGGGTTCCAGCCATGGTATCAAGGATCACTTTGACCGCCAGTTCGGCATCTTTAACCAGCAGTTGCGGATAACGCTCCGCCAGCTTGGCGATGAGATCAGAACGTGTCATTTCACCACCCCTTACTGGACGTCAACCTTGCTGGTATCAAGTTTCGCCTTGAGCAAGGCGCCCAGATTGGTTGTGCCAGCAGAAGTTGTGTTGTCCGCTGCGAACTTCTGCATCGCGGATGCTTCCTCGGCTTTGTCCAGCGCCTTGATCGACAGGTTGAGGCTGCGGTTTTTCCTGTCCACGTTGATGATCATGGCCGTCACCGCATCGCCTTCCTTGAAGTGGCTGCGGATATCCTCGACACGGTCGACGGACACTTCGGATGCCTTAAGGTAGCCTTCGACATCGCCATCCAGGGTAATGGTCGCGCCCTTGGCATCAATTGCCTTGACCACGCCCTTCACTACGCTGCCCTTGTCGTGTGTTGCGATATAGCTGTTGAAGGGGTCGCCATCCATCTGCTTGATGCCCAGCGAGATGCGTTCGCGCTCGACATCGATTGCCAGCACCACCGCTTCGATTTCATCGCCCTTTTTGTAGTTGCGCACGGCTTCTTCGCCGGGCATGGCCCAGGACAGGTCGGACAGGTGCACCAGTCCGTCAATGCCGCCATCCAGGCCGATGAAGATACCAAAGTCGGTGATGGACTTGATCTGCCCTTTCACCTTGTCGCCCTTCTTGTGGTTCAGGGCAAAATCGTCCCACGGGTTGGATTGGCATTGTTTCATGCCGAGGGAAATGCGGCG
>JAGWMH010000227.1 GCA_028871775.1 Betaproteobacteria bacterium | reverse complement strand
TTGAGGGCAAGCTGAGCAGTTCCTTTGTCATGGTGGGAGTGATGCTCATGAGCCATTGCGGTTTGTGCGCCGGTGCTCAGGCATGCAACCAGCACTGCGGTTGCGAGCAATTGTTTTTTAAGACTTAACATTCCTTTTTCTCCTTATGGTCAACATGCATTAAAAAATAAAGATAAGTGCTGCAAAAAAACAGAAAGGGGTGGCCAAAGCTGCAACCCTTATTTGTGGCCGCTCTCAGATATCTACTAGTCCATTATTTCGTCACCAGGACAGGTCTGTAATACGCTGTAAATCTTGTCAGCACACAAGTTGCGGGTTCGCAGGAGCGAAGTATCAGCGTTGTGTGCCGCAATGTGAGCAGCTTCGGGGAATTAAGTTCATTCCTGACTACGCACCAACTTCACGACGGTATATGTTCAGCAGCCTGCTTGATGATGGAGCCCGCCTGCAACAACGGATAACATATATTATAAATGTATGTTATCACAAGCCATGACAAATATCACCAGCCAATACATAAAGGGTACTTTTTTCAGAGTAACGTGAAAGTTCACTAAATAGTACGAGCTGTTAATAACGAGCTCTGCGTGATTGCGAAAATCAGGGAATCGGCACAGCCTCAATCAACTCTCTGGTGAGTTTGTCGCCGTTTGATGTTTGCACATCCTGCACACTTTGCAGGCGGTGGCTGGCCACGCCCGGCAACACTGCCTGCACGTCTTCCGGGATAACTGCGCCGCGTCCATCCAGCAGTGCCCAGGCACGGGCCGCAGCGAGCAGCGACAACCCGGCGCGCGGCGACAACCCGTGCACATAGCGCGCCGATTCGCGCGTGTGGCGCAGGATGGCTTGCACGTAGTCGAGCAAAGCGGGAGAAATGAACACCCCTTTCACTTGTTGTTGCAAGGCGAGCAGTTCTGCTGCTTCCATCTGCGGCGAGAGCTTGGCCACGATCTCGCGCCGCTCCACCCCGGAGAGCAGGCCGCGTTCCGCCTGTGCGTCGGGATAGCCGAGCTGGATGCGCATCAGGAAGCGGTCGAGTTGCGATTCCGGCAGTGAAAAAGTGCCGATCTGGTAGGTGGGGTTCTGCGTGGCAATCACGAAGAACGGCGTGGGCAGCGAGCGGGTAACACCCTCGATGGTCACCTGCTGCTCCTCCATCGCCTCCAGCAGCGCGCTCTGCGTTTTCGGCGTGGCGCGGTTGATTTCGTCGGCCAAAATCATCTGCGCGAAAATCGGCCCGGAGTGGAACTTGAACTCGCCGCTATCGCGCTGGTACACCGATACGCCGAGGATGTCGGCGGGCAGCATGTCGCTGGTGAACTGGATGCGCTGGAACTGCAAGCCAAGCGAGCGTGCCAGCACATGCGCCAGCGTGGTTTTGCCCACGCCGGGCAGGTCTTCGATCAACAGGTGGCCGCGCGCCAGCAGGCAGGCCAGCGCGAGCCTGATCTGGTGCGGCTTGCCGAGGATGACCTGTTCGGCCTGCTGGATGACGTTGTGCAGTGTATGGTTCATGTTGTCTGGTAGCTGGTTTCAGGGTTCATTTTACAGCAGCACCGCAGCAACCACCTTGCGGTCTTCCGCCATCAGAATGTTGTAGGTGCGGCAGGCGGCGGCGGTGTGCATGCATTCCACGCCGATGTGTGCCGCAATCAGTTGGCGGTAGAGGTGCGGGTGCGGAAAGCGCTGTTGCGCGCCGGTGCCGAGCAGCAGTATTTCCGGCTTGAGGGTAAGGAAATAGGCGAAGTGGGTTTCATCCAGCGCGTCAAAATTCTGCGGCTGCCAGTCGGTGAATACCTGCTCCGGCGTAACCACGATGGGGTGCTCGAAGCGCCGGCCGCTGACCGCGACATAGCCTGCGCCGTGGGCGGTGAAAATATTCCGGGTGGTGGGTGTGCTGAGATGCAGTTTCAAGCGGTGTCTCCATTTGCCTGGGCTTATTTGCTGACCGGGGCGCGCTCGGATAGAATTGCGCTCTTTGCAGCCCGTGGTTTCAAGCGGATTCTACCGGATTCGTGAATGACTGAAACAACCGATTGAAAAACTGGTTGAGTGGATTTTTGAGATTGAAAGAATACCGTGAAACGACCTGACACCCCCGATATGGCTGCCATGCGTCCTGTGCTGAAATCCGCCAAGCTGGGTAATGTCTGCTACGACATTCGCGGCCCGGTGATGGAACGCGCCAGGCAGATGGAAGAAGAGGGCCACCGCATCATCAAGCTGAATATTGGCAACCTTGCGCCGTTCGGTTTCGAGGTGCCGGAAGAAATCCAGCAGGATGTCATCCGCAACCTGCCCAATGCCTCCGGTTACTCCGATTCCAAGGGACTGTTCCCCGCGCGCAAGGCCATCATGCACTATGCCCAGCAGAAGAAAATCGCCGGGGTGGGGCTGGAGGATATCTACATCGGCAACGGCGCTTCAGAGCTCATCGTGATGTCCATGCAAGGGCTGCTGAACAACGGCGACGAAGTGCTGGTACCCGCGCCGGATTATCCGTTGTGGACAGCCGCGGTGACGCTGGGAGGAGGCGCGCCGCGCCACTACCTGTGCGACGAACAGAGCGGCTGGCTGCCTGATCTGGCCGATATCCGCAGCAAGATCACACCCAACACCCGCGCCATCGTCATCATCAACCCGAACAATCCCACCGGCGCGCTGTATCCAGATGAAATGTTGCGCGAGATCATCCAGATCGCTCGCCAGCACCAGCTCATCGTATTCGCCGACGAGATTTACGACAAGATGCTGTACGACGGCGCGACCCATACTTCGATGGCCTCGCTGGCGGACGACATCCTGTTCGTCACCTTCAACGGCCTGTCCAAGAATTACCGCGCGTGCGGCTACCGCGCCGGCTGGATGATCGTCTCGGGCGAGAAGAAGCACGCGCAGGATTATATTGACGGCCTGACCATCCTCGCCTCGATGCGGCTGTGTTCCAACGTACCGGGACAATACGCCATCCAGACCGCGCTGGGCGGCTACCAGAGCATCAACGACCTGGTCGCACCGTCCGGACGCCTGTGCAAGCAGCGCGATCTCGCCCATAAGCTGCTGACCGATATTCCCGGCGTGACCTGCGTCAAGCCGAAGGCCGCGCTGTACCTGTTCCCGCGCCTCGACCCCAAGATGTACCCGATAGAGGATGACCAGAAATTCATCCTCGAATTGCTGGAAACCGAAAAGGTGCTGGTGGTGCAGGGCAGCGGCTTCAACTGGCCGCACTTTGATCATTTCCGCGTGGTGTTCCTGCCCAATGCGGATGACCTCACCGATGCGATAGGACGAATCGCGCGCTTTCTGGAGTATTACCGCAATCGTTACGGAAAATGAAATATGTAGGTTGGGTTACTACGACTAATGACTAGGATTTACAAATG
>JAGWMH010000226.1 GCA_028871775.1 Betaproteobacteria bacterium | reverse complement strand
ATGATGTTCCCGGCAGTCTCGGCATGGAACTGGTACAGCCCGGTGCGCCATTGCAGATAGCCTTGCCGATCCATGGGAAAGTCGCTGCGCGGGACCTTCCAGCGCCGGATGTGCTGGGCACGCACCGCGAGTTTCACCGCCTCCGAGGCCTCGGGGGCATAGCGTTCCTGCATCTCGCTCATGCGCTGTGCATAAACCAGTTCCTTGGGGTACTCCCTGCCAGCGGCCAGCTCCCTGTTCGGGTCTTCTGCGTTGGCCTGATCGAAGGCGGCGATGGCGGCTTGATAACATTCCCGTGTCATATTGCTTGCTGGTTGGATAAGATTGATTTTCTATTTCATTCGGGTAACCGCAAGTCCTGCCTGCGGCTGTACTTACTTCAACCGGGTGATTCCGAATTTCTTGAGGACAAATTTCTCGTAGATCGGCTCCGAATTCCCATTCTTCATTTTCTTGATGAAGTATTTTTCGAAAGCGATCTTCGCCCAGTGCACCCATTTTCCCTTCTTGAACCAGCTGACATTGCGCGGCCCGATCTGCGGCAGCGCAACGAAGGCGGCGCCAGTGGTGCCCATATCAGCGAGGCAGATTGCACCCCATGTTCCGACAGCATGGGTGGGCTTGCCAAGCAGTTCGTCGCGGATGTTGTGGGCGACTGCGGTGATCATGGTTTCAATCATGAAGCCGGTCTTCGGTGCGCCGGTAGGCACAGGGGTCGCTTCGACCGGGGGAATCGCAATGCACACGCCTGCCGAGAAGATGTTTTTGTATTTCTTGCTGCGCTGGTGGTCATCCACGATCACGAAGCCGCGCGGGTTGCATAAGCCTTCCACGGCGGCCACCGCGTCCACGCCCTTGAAGGCTGGGAGCATCATCGAATACTTGAACGGCAGTTCGTGCTCCTTGATGACCTCGCCCTTGTCGTTATGTTCAGACACGAACATTTTCCCCGCTTCGACGCGCGTGGTCTTGGCGTTGGTGATCCATTTGATGTCGTGACTGCGCAGTTCGGATTCGAGCAAGCCTTTTGAATCGCCCACACCTGCCAGCCCCAGATGGCCGATGTACGGCTCCGATGTCACATAGGTCATCGGCACCTTGTCGCGCATCTTCCGCTTCCGCAGGTCGGCATCCATGATGAAGGAGAATTCATAAGCCGGGCCGAAGCAGCTTGCAAAAGCCATCGCGCCAATAACGACGTGGCCGGGATCGGCGAGCAATTTCTGGTAGGCCTCATAGGCTTTTTCGGCGTGGTCCAGCGTGCAGATGGACTGGGTGTGGCCATTCGGGCCCGAGCCTTCCACTTCCTCGAAAGCAAGCCGAGGGCCGGTGGTGATGACCAGGTAATCGTATTTCACGGTTTCGCCGTTGGCCAGAGTCAGCGCGTTGCCTTCCGCATCAATCTTGGAAACGGTCTGGGCGATGAAATTGATGCCTTTTTTCTCGACATGCGGGCGGATCTCGAAACTGACCTCTTCCCGCGTACGCCAGCCTACCGCGATCCACGGATTGGAGGGGACGAACTGGAATGTGCTGGATGCATTGATGAGTGTGACCTGGTGTTCCTTGCCGATTTCCTGCTTGATTTCGTAAGCAGCCGGCATGCCCCCGGTTCCTGCCCCCAATACGACGATGTGTGCCATTGTGTTCTCCTTAGGTTAACAACAAAAATGCCAGATCAAATCCGCCCTTGCCACCGACCATCCTGGTAGCTTTCGCCTGTTGTTGCTCACATGCGAATTGCCGGGGCGTTGTCCTCAGTTGCAACTTGCTCAGTGAGCAATTTCTTCTGTTGCTTGGTGCGCCACACAAAGGCGGCAAAACGGGTTGCCCAATAGCAGCTTCCTATGGTGCGCAGGTGGGTATAGGAGGCCAGCAGGTTATGCAGAACAAGGCCGTCGCGCGCTCCGTCTATCCCGTAACCACGCTCGACACGGTAGGCGTAGCGGATGTCCGGCGGAAGGTTCTCCAGACTGGAATAATGGAACTCGTGCGCCTTGATCTGTTTCGCCGGCGCGTTTGGGCGCGGCCACGGGTGTGCTTCATCCTCCTGAAGGTGCACATAGCCGCGTCCGATGGGCTTGTCGTGCATCTTCACATCGCCGGGGATCGCGCCGACCATCTGCCAGGTGCGTCCCTGGTATTCAATGCTGCGCGACAGGTACATCAACCCTCCGCACTCGGCGTAGGCCGGCATGCCGTTTTCGATGGCCTGTTTGATCTGGGCACGCAGCGCGCTGTTGGCTTCCAGTTCGGCAGCGCAGGTCTCGGGGAAACCGCCGCCGATGTACAGCGCATCCACTTCCGGCAGGCAGGCATCGTGCAGCGCATCGAACGGCACCAGTTCCGCGCCCGCCGCTTCCAGCGCGTCGAGGTCGTCGGCATAGTAGAAACCGAAAGCGCGGTCGCGTGCGATGCCTATTCTCACTTTCCCGCCGCAGGGCAGCGGGCTCACTTCGGCCTTGTGCGGGACATGCAGCGGTTCCTTCTGCGACAGCGCGAGCAGTTTGTCCAGGTCGACCCGCTCCGCGATGGCGTCGCCGATCTGTTTGATCTTTGCCGCAGCGACATGCGACTCATTGCTGGGCATCAGGCCGAGATGGCGTTCGACGATGCTGAGCCGTTCGTCGTGATGAATCGCGCCGATCACCGGCACATCGGTATAGTGCTCGATGACGCTGCGCAGCTTGGCTTCGTGGCGGCTGCCGCCCAGATTGTTGAGAATCACTCCGGCGATATTTATGTCACGGTCAAATGCCTGATAACCGAGTATCAACGGTGCGATGCCGCGTGTCATGCCGCGCGCATCGATCACCAGGAATACCGGCAGATCGAGCAGCTTTGCCAGCGCGGCGTTGCTGTTGCTGCCGTCCAGCGCCAAGCCGTCGTACAGCCCTTTGTTGCCCTCGACCAGATTGATCCCGGCGCTATGCCGCGCGAAGTTGGCGACGACATCGTCGCGTTCCATCAGGTACAGATCGAGATTGCGGCAGGCACGCCCCGATGCCAGGCTGAGCCACATCGGGTCGATGTAATCGGGGCCTTTCTTGAACGGCTGCACAACATGCCCGCGCTGTTTCAACGCGGCACACAGCCCGATGCTGACTATCGTCTTCCCGGAGGACTTGTGCGCAGCGGAAATCAGCATCCGGTTCATGGAAGGATCAATCGGCAGTATGCGACTTGTCATGCGGCATGAAATCAAGCACCCGGACGCTGGCAGTGGTAATCAGAAAGGCAACTCCCAGGCCGCCAAAACCCAGCAGGAATTCCGGCAGCGAGGGTCTGTATTGCGCGATCTGGCCATCGCCAAAACTGCTGCTTGCTGCATAGCCGGGAAAAATGGACAGCGGATAAGCCTGGCCGCCGATGACGAACACATAGAGCAGCGCGAATCCGCCCAGAATGACC
>JAGWMH010000007.1 GCA_028871775.1 Betaproteobacteria bacterium | reverse complement strand
TCATGCGCGAACGCGTTCGCGCCGACAATGGCCTTGTTCGGCTGCACCGGGTAGCCGGTGATGCTCGACACCAGCTTGGAGGTCGGTACGATCTGCGTGGTGTCGATGCGCGAGTCGCAACCGAACACGTCGCGCCGCGTCTTTACCGCCATCACGATTTCCTCCAGCGAGGCATTGCCGGCGCGTTCGCCGAGGCCATTGATGGTGCATTCCACCTGGCGCGCGCCGTTCATCACGGCGGCAAGCGAATTGGCCACTGCCATGCCGAGGTCATTGTGGCAATGGGTGGACCACACCACCTTGTCCGAATTTGGCACGCGTTCGATCAGCTGCCGGATGCGCTCGCCCCACAGGGCCGGAATGCTGTAGCCGACCGTGTCCGGCACATTGAGGGTTTTTGCCCCGGCCCGGATCACCGCATCGAACACGCGCACCAGAAAATCCATTTCCGAGCGCACCGCATCCTCGGCGGAAAATTCCACGTCATCGGTGTATTCCAGCGCGAGCTTAACCGCCCTGACTGCATTCTCCACGACCTGGTCCGGCGTCATGCGCAGCTTCTTTTCCATGTGGATGGGCGAAGTGGCGATAAAGGTGTGGATGCGGCCGGATCTGGCCGGCTTGATCGCCTCGCCCGCAGCGCGCACGTCGCGCTCGCTGGCGCGCGCCAGCGAGCAAACCGTGGAATGCTCGATGATCCTCGCGATGCTTTGTATTGCGTCGGCATCGCCCGGGCTGGCGGCGGCAAACCCCGCCTCGATGACATCCACGCCGAGTTTTTCCAGCTGCCGCGCAATGCGGATTTTCTCTTCCTTGGTCATGGACGCGCCGGGGCTTTGCTCGCCATCGCGCAGGGTGGTGTCAAAAATTATCAATTTATCTTTCATGCATGACTCCGTTGCAAAATAGGTTTAGCCTGCGGAACCGGTACGGTTGCCGCGCCTGCTTCAAACTTGTGGGGAACAGGATTAGCGCGCGAAGCGCAGCAGCAGTGCAGCCAGCAGGCTGAACGTGGAATGAAGTTGTGCGATGTGTGTGGAAAAGTGCATGGAATGAAATATAGCGGCTTTTGTTTCAGGGCGCAACACCGGGCGAAGCGCCACTATTCTTCTTGCGCAGCGACCATATATGCATCACATAGCCTGACAGGCTATAGCCGAAGAACAGCAGGAACAGGATGCTGGGCGGGTCAACCGACACAAAAATGAAAAACAACGCGAACAGGAAGACTACGATGAACGGCACGCTCTTGCGCATGTTGACCGCCTTGAAACTATAATACTTCAGGTTGCTCACCATGGTGATGCCGGCGAAGACGGTCAATGCGCAGACGTACCAGCGCAATTCGTGCCCGGTGAAATGGTTGTCCAGCATCACCCAGATGAAACTCGCCACCAGCGCGGCGGCGGCAGGGCTGGGCAGACCCTGGAAGCTGTACTTGTCAACCACGTCTATGTTGGTGTTGAAGCGCGCCAGGCGCAAGGCGGTGCCCGCGCAATAGATGAAGGCCGCAAACCAGCCCCACTTGCCCAGCCCCTTCAACGCCCATTCGTAAGCGATCAGCGCGGGGGCAACGCCGAATGACACCATGTCGGACAGGCTGTCATACTGCGCGCCGAATTCGCTCTGGGTGTGGGTCAGGCGCGCCACGCGGCCATCCAGCCCGTCCATGATCATGGCGATGAAAATCGCCACTGCCGCATGTTCGAACTTGCTGTTCATCGCCTGCACGATGGCATAAAACCCGGCGAACAATGCCGCCGTGGTGAACAGGTTGGGCAGCAGGTAAATGCCGCGCCTGCGCAGGTCCAGGGGCTTACGGTTGTTCAGTTCGGGCATAATCAAAGTTGCGCCAGAATGGTGGTCGTGGCGCACACTTTATCACCAATGGCAACCTTGACGGTAGCGGTCAGCGGCAGATACACATCCAGCCGCGAACCGAAACGGATGAAGCCATAACGCTGCCCGCGTGCCAGGACATCACCCGCTTTCACGTAGCACAGGATGCGTCGCGCAATCAGGCCGGCCACCTGCACACTGGTGATATCCTGCCCATCTGCCGTCCTGAGCCATACGGCATTGCGCTCGTTCTCCGTTGATGCCTTGTCCAGATCGGCATTCACGAATTTGCCCGGGAAATACTGCACGCGCTGCACCGTGCCGTCCACCGGACTGCGGTTGGAATGCACGTTGAACACGTTCATGAACACGCTGACCTTGATGGCATCGCGCTGCACGTAAGGATCATTCGCACGCTCCACCGCGACGATGCGGCCATCCGCCGGGGACAGCACCGCTCCCGCATCCTGCGGAATCGCGCGTGCCGGGTCGCGGAAAAATTGCAGCACAAACAGCGCGATGATCCACAGTGGAATGGACCATGTGGCACACCAGACGGTGACAGCGGCGGCCAGCGCCAGCGCAATCGCCAGGAATGGCCAGCCCTCGCGGGCGATGATGGGGTGGGGATATGAATTCATGTGAGAGGTGAAAAGTGAAGGGTAAAGTGTAACAGCGTGAAAGGCAAAACCAACGCCTCACCTTTCACGTATCACCATTCACTAGTTCTTCGACTGATCGACCAGCTTGTTCTTGCTGATCCACGGCATCATCGCACGCAACTTTCCGCCCACCTGCTCAATCGGATGTTCGGCATTCAGACGGCGGCGCGCCGTCATTTCCGGATAGTTGGTGCGGCCTTCCAGGATGAATTGCTTTGCATACGAGCCGTTCTGGATGTTCTTCAGCGCCTCCTTCATCGCGGCGCGCGCCTCGCCTGCGATCACGCGCTGGCCAGTCACATATTCGCCGTATTCCGCATTGTTGGAAATCGAGTAATTCATGTTGGCAATACCGCCTTCGTACATCAGATCCACGATCAGCTTCAATTCATGCAGGCACTCGAAATAGGCCATTTCCGGCGCATAACCGGCTTCCACCAGCGTTTCGAAACCGGCCTTCACCAGTTCCACCGCACCGCCGCACAACACGGCCTGTTCGCCGAATAAATCGGTCTCGGTTTCTTCGCGGAAGCTGGTCTCGATCACACCGCCCTTGGTGCCGCCGTTGGCTGCGGCGTAGGACAGTGCAATGTCCTTGGCCTTGCCGGATTTGTCCTGATATACCGCAATCAGGGTCGGCACTCCGCCGCCCTTGAGGTATTCGGAACGCACGGTATGGCCGGGGCCTTTCGGCGCGATCATGATCACGTCCACATCCTCGCGCGGCACGATCTGGTTGTAATGGATGTTGAAACCGTGGGCGAATGCCAGTGCCGCGCCCTTCTTCAGGTTCGGTGCAATCTGTTTGTTGTAGATTTCCGCCTGCTGCTCGTCCGGCAGCAATATCATCGCCACATCGGCGTTCTTCACCGCATCGGCGATTTCCATCACCTGATGTCCGGCGCTGGCTGCCTTCTTCCATGAGGCGCCGTCCTTGCGCAGCCCGACCGTCACCTTGACCCCGGATTCCTTAAGGTTCTGGGCGTGGGCATGGCCTTGCGAGCCGTAACCGATGATGGTTACCTGTCTGCTCTTGATCAGGGACAGGTCTGCGTCTTTGTCGTAATAAACTTTCATGACTACTCCTAAAAAATGCGTGAAAGGTGAAACGTGAAAGATGAAACGTGCGCGCGGAATCCCTTGCTTTACGTTTCACTTCTCACTTTTCACTTTTCACAGTTTCAAAACCCGGTCGCCGCGCCCGATGCCGGATGCGCCGGTGCGCACGGTTTCCAGGATCAGGCTGCGGTCTATGGCTTGCAGGAAGCTATCCAGCTCCGAGACGGTGTCGGTCAGCTCGATGGTGTAGGTCTTGTCGGAAACATCGATGATGCGCCCGTGGAAAATGTCGGTCATGCGCGCCATTTCCTCGCGCATCTCGCCCACCGCACGTACCTTCACCAGCATCAATTCGCGCTCGATATGCTCCCCTTCGCTCAGGTCCATCACCGCGACCACCTCGATCAGCTTGTTGAGCTGCTTGTTGATCTGCTCGATCACCTCGTCCGAACCGCTGGTCACAATGGTCATGCGCGACAGGGTGGCATCTTCGGTGGGCGCCACGGAGAGCGATTCGATATTGTAGCCGCGCGCCGAGAACAGCCCGGCGACACGCGACAGCGCACCCGCCTCGTTTTCCATCAGCAGCGAGATGATGTGCCGCATTTACAGCTCCTCCCCCAGTATCACTTCGGACAGGCCCTTGCCGCCTGGCACCATGGGGAACACGTTTTCCGTCTGGTCGGTCCTGAAATCCATGAACACCAGGTCATGCTTGCGGGCAAAGGCTTCCTTCAGCGCCGGTTCTACATCCGAAGGTTTATCAATCCGCATCCCGACATGCCCATAAGCCTCAGTCAGCCTCACGAAGTCGGGCAGCGCATCCATGTATGATTCGGAATAGCGGTTGCCGTGAAAAAATTCCTGCCACTGCCGCACCATGCCCAGGTAACGGTTGTTCAACATCACGATCTTGAGCGGCAGCCGGAACTGCTTGCAGGTGGACAGTTCCTGGATATTCATCTGGATACTGCCTTCGCCGGTCACACAGGCGACGGTCGCATCGGGATGAGCCATCTGCACACCCATCGCGGCAGGCATGCCGAAGCCCATGGTGCCCAGGCCGCCGGAATTGATCCAGCGGCGCGGCTGGTCGAATTTGTAATACTGCGCCGTCCACATCTGGTGCTGGCCGACATCGGAGGTGATGAAGGCATCGCCAGCGGTGACCTCATACAGCTTTTCGATCACGAATTGCGGCTTGATGATTTCATCCGAATTTTTATAGCCCATGCAACGCTTGCCGCGCCATTCCTCGATCTGCGCCCACCACGCCGCAAGCGACTGCGCGTCGGATTTTTGCTTGCTGCCATGCAACACCGCGAGCAGATCGCCCAGTACATGCGCCACGTCGCCGACAATAGGCACATCCACCTTGACGCGCTTGGAAATGGAAGACGGGTCAATGTCGATGTGGATAACCTTGCGTTTTTCCCGGTTGAAGTGCTCCACGTTGCCGATCACGCGGTCGTCGAAGCGCGCGCCTACGGCCAGCAGCACATCGCAGTGCTGCATCGCCATATTGGCTTCCAGCGTGCCGTGCATGCCCAGCATGCCGAGAGACTGTTTGTCCGTCGCCGGATAGCCACCCAGGCCCATCAGGGTATTGGTGCAGGGAAAACCCAGCAGGCGCACCAGCTCCGTCAATTGCTTGGATGCGCCGGACAACACCACCCCGCCACCGGCGTAAACCATGGGCCGCCTGGCTCCCAGCAGCAGCTGCGCGGCTTGCTTGATCTGCCCCGCATCGCCGTGCTGCGCCGGATGGTAGGAGCGGACGCTCACTGTAGCCGGATAATGAAATTCAGTTTTCTGGTTCGAAACATCCTTGGGGATATCCACCAGCACGGGGCCGGGGCGTCCGCTCCTGGCAAGGTAAAAAGCCTTCTTGATGATATTCGCGATTTCCCCGGCGTCCTTGACCAGGAAATTATGTTTCACGCATGGACGCGTAATGCCGACGGCATCCACTTCCTGGAAGGCGTCCTCGCCGATGGCGTGCGTCGGCACCTGGCCGCTGATGATCACCAGCGGGGTGGAATCCATGTAGGCAGTCGCTATGCCGGTGACCGCATTGGTCACACCCGGGCCCGAGGTGACCAGCGCGACGCCCACCCGGTCGGTAGAACGCGCGTAACCATCGGCTGCATGCACCGCGGCCTGCTCATGGCGGACTAAAATATGTTTGATCTTGTCCTGATTGAACAGTGCATCGTAAATAAACAACACGGCGCCGCCCGGGTAGCCGAACACGTATTCGACCCCCTCCTCCTGCAAACACCTGATGGCTATTTCCGCCCCCGTCAGTTCCATGTCAGACTACCTAGCAAGCGATAATGAAGAACCGCGCAAGATAAAGGTTAGACGCATTTTGGTCAACCCCCAAAGCCAACCCCGGATTGTCTGATTACACCATGGATGCCGTAATTTGATAGTATTCGCCGCTCATCGTATAGAGTAATTCGACCTGGCCAGCCACGACGAACTTTCCCGATTTCTCGCCGAGACCGAGCGCCGCGCCTACAAACAGGCGCTGTTCGCGGTGCGGGACGAGCACATGGCGCTGGATATCGTGCAGGACGCCATGCTTAAGCTCGCCGACAGATACGCTGCGAAACCGTCCGAGGAACTGCCCCTGCTGTTCCAGCGCATCCTGCAAAACACCATCCGCGACCATTATCGCAGACAGAAGGTGCGCTCGATGTGGACCACGCTGATGTCCTCGCTGGTGCCGCAACACGAGGAGTCCGACCAGGACCCGCTGGACACCCTGCAGGACAAGGATAACAACAGCCAAGCGCTTGCTCCCGACGCCTCCCTGGAACAATCGCAACTAATTGCTTTGATTGAAAAAGCATTAATGGATCTGCCCGCACGTCAACGCGAAGCCTTCCTGTTGCGTTACTGGGATGACATGGATACTGCGGAAACTGCGGCAGTCATGGGTTGTTCCGAAGGCAGTGTCAAAACACACTGCTCGCGCGCCACCCACGCGCTCGCAGCCGCATTGAAAGCGAAGGGAGTCAACTTGCCATGAACCAGAAATTTCACCCCGAGCAAATCAAGCAACTGCTCAACCGCTCGCTGGCCATGCTCGACCAGCCGACGCTGACCCGTTTGCGCAATGCGCGTACACAGTCGTTGGCGCGCTACGACGCGCACAGTGCGGCGCCGGCTTTCGCCTGGGCAAGCTTATGGGCAGAACACCGCCATGCTACCGATTCGCATCGCAAATCCCATTACCTGGCTGCTGCCGTGCTGCTTGTTGCCCTTCTGTTCAGTGGCGCCGCCTACTGGCATCACACGGCCGATCGCGATGTCAGCGACGTGGATATCGCAATCCTGACTGACGAGTTGCCGATCGAGATGTATGTGGATTAAGCACGAATGATCAGGATTCGTTTTTCGGTTCTGGCGATTTGTATCACCCTCCTGCTGCAGCCAGGCCTGGCTGTAGCAGCTCCCTATAAATCGTGGACTCAACTTACCCCGGTGCAGCAGGAAGCCCTGCAACCTCTGGCCACACAATGGGATACACTACCCACCAAGTTGCAAAAGAATCTGTTGCACGCCGCCAAGCGCTACCCGAAACTCACGCCGGAGCAAAAACAGCGATTCCAGAACAGGCTTGAGAAATGGAGCAAACTGACCCCGGAACAGCGCAAGCGTGCGAGGGAAAAATTCAGCGCCTTCAGCAAAGTGCCGCCGGAACGCCGTGAACAGGTCAAACAAATGGTGCGGCAGCAGGAAGCAGCAGCAAGCGGCGTACCGCCAGCCGCGCCCGCCATGAGTGACAAGTGATTTGGTGATAAGTAACAGTCAAGAGAAATCATTCACTGATCACCATTCACAGTTCCATCACCGCTTTTCGGTCCACCACAGCATCATCGCCGCCAGCAGCAAGAACAGCATGGGCATCGCCATGGCACTCAGCAAGGGTTGCCACTCGTTTAGCGCACCCAAACTGGCAAACAACCGGCCGATGAAGTGAAAAGACAATCCCAGCACGATACCCGCAAATATCTTGGCGCTGATGCCGCCCGCACGCCGGTGATGCGCGGCAAACGGCAAGGCCAGCAGCATCATCACCAATATCGCAAGCGGGTATACTAGTTTGTTCCACATGGCAATTTCGAAGCGTGCCGTCTTCTGGTGGTTGTCGCGCAGATGCTGGGTGTACTGATAAAGATTCCACGCCGACATCTGCTCCGGCACCACCAGCAGCACACCCAGAATGTCCGGGTTAAGCACCGAGCGCCATTCCAGGTTGGCCAGGCTGCTTATTGCCGTGCCCTGCTTGTTGAAGTGGGTCTGCGTCACATCTTCCAGTTGCCAGCGGTTCTCTTCCACAAAGGTCGCACGCTTTGCCGCCGTAATGGCGCGCAGATGGTAACTGTCGTCAAATTCGTAAATACTGATGTTCAGCAACGAGGTGTCCGGCAGCACATTTTTCACGTTCACGAAACTACGCTCGTCCTTAACCCACACCCCGGAGTGGAATTCCTTCAGCGTCACCTCGGCATTCTGCGCCTTGAGCCGCAGGCCCTGCGCCAGGCGTTCGCTGGTTGGGGCAAGCAGTTCGCCGCACAGGTAACTCAGCAGCACCAAGGGCAAGCCTATCCTGAACAGGGCACCCACCATTTGCCGCAATGAAACGCCGGAGGAACGGTACACGACCAGTTCCGAGTTCGCCGCCATTTGCACCAGCGCAAAAATGGTGCCGATCAGGATCGCCACCGGAAACAGGTCATAGATATGGCTGGGCACGGTCAACAGCACATACAGCAGCACATAGCCCAGATGGTAATCACCATGGCCCATCACGCTCAACTCATGGATCAGGTCGAGGAAAGAAAACAGCATCAGCAGGGCGGCGAACACCAGCGCAATGCTGGCGTAAATTTCGCGTGCCAGATAACGGGTCAGCAGTCTCATCGCACCAGTCGCCGCAAGGAAAACACCGATAGCCTGCGGTAGAACAGCAGCAGCATCAGCGCAAACATCAGCGCGTGGATACCCACCAACCCCATAACCGGGCCTATCTTGCCCTGTCCCACCCAGGCATTGGTCACGCTGATCATATTGTTGTAAAGCATGTAAATCACCAGCGCCATGACCAGATTGAGCGAGCGCCCGGCACGCGGGTTGACAAAACTCAGCGGGATGGCCAGCAACGCCAGGATCAATGCGCTGAGCGGCAGCCCCAGCCGCCACTCCAGTTCAGCCATATTCCAGCTGCTGCGGTTCCGCAACAGGTGCAGGGTAGACAGGGATTGCAGCGGGATCACCCCCTGCTTGGCCTCCACCGCCTCGATGCGCATGGCATAACGCTCGAACTCGACGATCCTGAAATCACGCTGCCCAGGCGCGCCCTCGTAACGCGTGCCGTTCAGCAACACCAGGAAGCGGTCGCCGTTCGGTGCGGTTTCCTGCAATCCCTGCTTGGCCACCATGATGCCGATTTTGCCGTGCTGCACCGATTGCACAAAGATATTGCCGACGCGGTTCTTCCCTGCTTCCACGTTCTCGATGAAATACACGCGGCCATCATGCTTGGACTCGCGGAACGCGCCAGGCGTAGCGGCAGCTACATCATCGCGGCTATCCAGCCTGCGCTTGAACTCCTCCGCCTTGGTCAATGCCCAGGGCGACAGCACCAGGCTTAACAGCGCAATCACGCCCGCCACCGGCAGCGCATACCATAAGACCGGACGTATCCAGCGCGTCAGCCCGATGCCGGAACAGAACCATACCACCATCTCGCTATCGCGGTAGCTGCGCGTCAGCGTCAGCAACACCGACATAAACAGGCTGATGGAAAGCAGCACCGGCAGGTAATTCAGGGCGCTGAAACCCAGCAGCGCCAGTACACCATCAACCGCCAGGGCGCCGCTGACCGATTCACCCAGCAGGCGGATTAACTGGGAGAGCACAACAATACCGAGTAGGATGGCGAATACCGGCACCCCCATGCCTGCAAACTCACGCACCAAGGCACGGTGAAAGATACCGGTGCGCGGCGGCTTTGACTTTTGTCTGTGAGTTTGCGGATAATCCGGCATCTAGCGCAGCATCAGGGCAAGTAAATTTATGAGGAGAAGCAGGTGGAATTTAGCATAAAAACAGGCAGTCCGGAAAAACAGCGCAGCGACTGCGTGGTGCTGGGTGTATTCGAGGGCGGCAAATTGTCAGGCGCGGCACTGGCGCTGGATAAGGCCGCCAAGCACTACCTCAGCGACATCATCGCGCGCGGCGACATGAGCGGCAAAGCCGCCACTACCCTGTTGCTGCACCGCGTGCCCAATACCCTCAGCGAGCGGGTGCTGCTGGTTGGGCTGGGCAAAAGCGCCGAATTCCATGCCAAACAATTTCTCGATGCCGCGTGTGCCGCAATGCGCGCGGTGCAAGCAACTGGCGCCAAGGATGCCACGCTGTACCTGGCCGAATTGCCGGTGGCAGGCCGCGACAGCACATGGTGCTTGACACAGGCGGTGTTGGCAGCATACGAAACCAGCTACCGCTTCGACCGCCTGAAAAGCAAACCGGAAAAAGACAACAAGAGCTTGCAAAAAATCCACTTCGGGCTGATTGACGGCAAGCAGGCTGCCGCCCTGAAAACCGTGCAAAACCAGGCGGTGGCGATTGCGAAGGGCATGAAGCTGGCCAAGGATCTCGGCAATTTGCCGGGCAACATCTGCACCCCGACTTATCTTGCCGCACAAGCGCTGGCACTGGCCAAGTCCCATAAGTCCATCAAGACCACCGTGCTGGAAGAAAAAGACATGCAGAAGCTGGGCATGGGCTCGCTGCTTTCCGTCACACGCGGCAGCGAACAACCAGCCAAACTCATCACGCTGGAATATCACGGCGCTGACAAAAAGCAGAAACCCATCGTGCTGGTCGGCAAGGGCATAACCTTCGACAGCGGTGGCATCTCGCTCAAGCCGGGCGCGGAAATGGACGAGATGAAATACGACATGTGCGGTGCGGCCAGTGTGCTCGGCACGCTGCAGGCTGTCGCCGAAATGAATCTCAAGCTGAACGTGGTCGGCGTGATTCCCTCCTGTGAAAACCTGCCCAGCGGAAGCGCCACCAAACCCGGCGACATCGTCACCTCCATGTCCGGGCAGACCATCGAAATCCTCAACACCGATGCGGAAGGACGCCTCATCCTGTGCGACGCGCTGACCTACGCGGGCAAATTCAAACCAGACACGGTAGTTGATATCGCCACGCTCACCGGCGCCTGCGTCATCGCGCTGGGCCATGTTGCCAGCGGCCTGTTCAGCAACCAGGAGTCGCTTGCCAGAGATTTGCTCGCGGCGGGCGACCAGGCCTACGACCGCGCCTGGCAGTTGCCGTTGTGGGATGATTATCAGCCGCTGCTGGACAGCAATTTCGCCGACATGCAGAACATCGGCGGGCGCGCGGGCGGCACCATCACCGCGGCCTGTTTCCTGTCGCGCTTCACCAAGGATTACCGCTGGGCGCACCTCGACATCGCCGGCACGGCACACAAGTCCGGCAAGGAGAAGGGCGCGACCGGCCGCCCCGTACCGTTGCTGGCGCAATACCTGATTAATCGCGCTAAAGACAGCAAGCAACAGTGACCAAAGTTGATTTCTATACCGGCTCAACCGACAAGCTGCGCACCGCATGCCAGCTGAGCCACAAGGCGATGCAGAACGGCTTGCGCGTGCTGCTGCACACTCCGGACGAGGCCACCACCGAGGCACTCGACAAGCTGCTGTGGCACTATCCTGCCATCGCCTTCATCCCGCATTGCCGCAGCCACGAAACTGCGGCGTGCGACATGCCGGTGGTGGTCGGCCATCAGAGCAAGGCCTTTCCGCACAGCGAGGTGCTGATCAGCCTGCATACGACCTGCCTGCCGTTTTTCAGCCGTTTCGATCGCGTCATCGAAATCGTCAGCGAGAGCACAGAAGACGCGCGCCTGGGGCGTGAACGCTATGGCTTTTACCGCGACCGGGGTTACGAGATGCGCCACTTTGATTTGCGCAAACAGACCTGCTGAATATGACTCAATCAACCAGACAAGTTAATGAATTCGCCGACCTTCCGGTACTGACCGAAGTGGTGGATGCCGACACCGAGATTCCCACGCTGACCGAGATAGTTGCCGAAGAAGCCCCTGCACTCATCATGCAAACTGCCGCACCCGCGCCGCTGTCCGATGTGGAATGCCAGCGTCTCGCGGCACAGATTGCACCGCAGCTGGAAACGCTGCTGCGCGATAAACTTGCCCCACGGTTTGACGCACTATGGCAGAAGGCATGGCGCGAGGCGCAAGCCGGCTTGCCCAGCCTGATCCGCACCCAGCTTGCCGCACCATCCGCACCGGCGCACTCCGATAGTGGATTGCCCCAAAGGGAGGCAACTTTCAGTGAGGCAAGCCTCACGAAAGGTTGTCACCCTGCCTTTGGTATAATCGCGCCCCCTTCCTCGATGGCGGAAACACCCAAACCGAACACGATAACAATGGAACTCGCAAAAAGTTTTGAACCGAAAGGCATCGAAGCGCGCTGGTATCCCCACTGGGAAGAATCCGGCTATTTCCAGGCCGGACTCGACCCGAACAAGACCGACAATTTCTGCATCCTGCTGCCGCCACCCAATGTCACCGGCACACTGCACATGGGGCACGGCTTCAACCAGACCCTGATGGATGCGCTCATCCGCTACCACCGCATGAAGGGCGACAACACGCTGTGGCAGCCGGGCACCGACCACGCAGGCATTGCGACCCAGATCGTCGTCGAACGCCAACTCGATGCGAAAGGCATGACGCGCCACGACCTCGGGCGCGAGAAATTCGTCGAACGTGTATGGGAATGGAAAGAAGAATCCGGCTCCACCATCACCCGCCAGATGCGCCGCCTCGGCACCTCGCCGGACTGGTCGCGCGAGCGCTTCACCATGGATGCAGGACTATCCAGGATCGTCACCGAAACTTTCGTGCGCCTGTATAACGAGGGGCTGATCTATCGCGGCAAGCGGCTGGTGAACTGGGATCCGGTGCTGGGCACGGCGGTGTCCGACCTCGAAGTGGTATCACAGGAAGAAGACGGCAACATGTGGCACATCGCCTACCCGCTGGAAGCCGGCGCGGGCGCGCTGATCGTCGCCACCACGCGCCCGGAGACCCTGCTCGGCGACGTCGCCGTGGCGGTGCACCCCGAGGACACGCGCTACAAACATCTGATCGGCCAGAAGCTGAAGCTGCCGCTCACCGGGCGCACCATCCCCATCATCGCCGACGAATACGTGGACCCGACCTTCGGCACCGGCTGCGTGAAGATCACCCCGGCGCACGATTTCAACGATTACGCGATGGGGCAGCGCCACAATCTCACCCCGATCAGCATTTTCACGCTGGATGCGAAGATCAACGAACATGCCCCCGCCGTTTATCAGGGACTGGATCGTTTCGAGGCGCGCAAGAAAATTCTGGCCGACCTCGAAGCACAGCAACTGCTCGCCGCCACCAAGCCGCACAAGCTGATGGTGCCCAGAGGCGACCGCAGCCACGCGGTGATCGAGCCGATGCTCACCGACCAGTGGTTCGTGGCGATGAGCAAAGCCGGAAAAGACGGCAAATCCATCACCGCACAGGCGCTGGAAGCAGTGGCATCCGGCGAGATCAAATTTCACCCGGAGAACTGGGTCAACACCTATAACCAGTGGCTGAACAACATCCAGGACTGGTGCATCTCGCGGCAGTTGTGGTGGGGGCACCAGATTCCCGCGTGGTACGGCGACAACGGCCGCGTGTGGGTGGCACACGACGAAGCCGAGGCGAAACAGCTCGCGGCGCAGGATGGTTACACCGGTGCGCTCGCGCGCGATCCGGATGTGCTGGACACCTGGTATTCCTCCGCGCTGTGGCCGTTCTCCACACTGGACTGGACGCCGGAATGGCCGGAGAAATCCAACCCGGCGCTCGATCTCTACCTGCCTTCCTCGGTGCTGGTCACCGGCTTCGACATCATCTTCTTCTGGGTGGCGCGCATGGTGATGATGACCAAACACATCACCGGCAAGATTCCGTTCAGGGATGTGTACGTGCACGGCCTGATCCGCGATGCGGAAGGGCACAAGATGTCCAAGTCCAAGGGCAACGTGCTCGACCCGATAGACCTGATCGACGGCATCGGCCTGGAAGAACTGGTGAAGAAACGCACCACCGGACTGATGAACCCCAAGCAGGCTGAGCAGATCGAGAAGCACACGCGCAAGGAATTCCCGAATGGCATTCCCGCATTCGGCACCGATGCGCTGCGCTTCACCTTCGCCTCGCTGGCCTCACCCGGACGCGACATCAAGTTCGACCTGCAACGCTGCGAGGGCTACCGCAACTTCTGCAACAAGCTGTGGAACGCCACGCGTTTCGTACTAATGAACTGTGAAGGCCATGATGTCGGGTTGGATGAAGCACTGCCGCTGGAATTTTCCCCCGTCGACAAATGGATGATCAGCACGCTGCAACAGGCAGAAGCGGAAATGGCACAGCATTTCATCGACTACCGTTTCGACATGGCTGCGCGCATCGTTTACGAGCTGGTGTGGGACACTTACTGCGACTGGTATGTGGAACTGGCCAAGGTACAGATCGCCAGCGGCAACGAGAACCAGCAGCGCGCCACGCGGCGCACCCTGGTGCGTGTGCTGGAAACCATGCTGCGCCTGGCCCACCCCGTCATCCCGTTCATCACCGAAGAGCTGTGGCAGAAGGTCGCGCCGCTCGCCGGGAAGGAGGGCGACAGCATCATGCTGCAACCCTACCCGCAAGCCAACCCCAAGCTGATAGACCACGCCGCGCTGGAGCATATCCGCCTGTTGCAGGAAATGGTCAATGCCTGCCGCAGGCTGCGCAGCGAGATGAGCCTTTCACCCGCACAGAGAGTCCCGCTGCTGGCCGCGGGAGATGCCGCCGCACTGCACGCTTGCGCGCCTTATTTGCAGGCGCTGGGCAAGTTGAGCGAAGTCGGCGTTCTGGATGAGTTGCCGGACACCGATGCGGCCATCGCCATCGTCGGTGATTTCAAGCTGATGCTGAAAATCGAAATTGACGTGGCCGCCGAGCGCGAGCGTCTGGACAAGGAAATCACCCGCCTGTCCGGTGAAATCGCCAAGGCGCAAGGCAAGCTGGGCAACGCCAGCTTCGTCGAGCGCGCTCCGGCGCAGGTGGTGGAACAGGAGCGCAAGCGCCTGGATGATTTCGGCGCCACGCTGATGCAGCTCCAGGCGCAGCGTTCGAAGCTAGGCTGAGAATGGACGGGCAAAATGCATGAACTCCTGATCGAGCTTATCGCCTACGTCATTCCCCCCACCGAACTGCTTGGCGCCGCAGTGGTGCTGTGGGGCTGTGTACAGGGGCTCGTCATGCTGCTGCGCCGCGCCTGGCAAAGTCTGAACCGGCAGTCCTTGCACGGTGCGTTGCGCGACATCCGCATCGCCATCGGCGAAAAGATGGCGCTGGGGCTGGACTTCTTCCTTGCCGGCGACATCATCCAGACCATCGTGGTGCCCAGCAGGGAAACGCTGATGATATTGGGCGGCATCGTGGTAATCCGCACCGTGATGGCCTATTTCCTGGCCAAGGAAATCGAGAAGAGCGCAGCGGCTGAATAAACTAGTTACCGGCTCCGCCCAGCAAATTGGAAATCGCGTTGAATAACTTGAGAGCAACCTGCTGGTTGTTGAATTGATCCAGCGCCAGATACACCGTGCTGGTCGCACCGCCCCCCAGCTTCCTGACAATTTCATATTTTCCGATACGTTTCATAAACTGAAAACCTGCCTACCCGCTGCGCAGCAACCCTGCAATGGGCGATTAGCCGTCTCTACCCCTCTACCTGGTCATTCAACAGGTGTGAAATGCGCGTATTTGCAACAGCAAGGCGCTTCACCAGCATGCGCAGGAAGGCATCGTCAAACTGAAAACGGCACCCTGCCGAAGCTTTCTCCAGCATTTCAGGATTGATTTCGATCAGGGTTACATCGGACTTTGCCACCACATCCGTGGAGCGCCTGAACTCGCGCTCGGAAAGGTGCGCCATCTCACCGAAACAATCCCCTTTGTGCAAGATGCTCAATATACGCCCCTGTTTGAGCACCTTGACCGCGCCGTTGGCCAGAATGAAAAATATGCGCCCTTCGTCACCCTCGCTGATGATGTGCTCACCCTGCTGCACCTTGTGCCACTTGCTGATGCGCAGCACTTCCCACAATTCGACATCGCTGAAGTTCTTGAAAAAGACCAGCGAACGCAAGGTATCGAATTTTTCAGTGTCGAATATTTCCGCCTGTGGCGCCACATTGTTGCTGAAAAAGCGCACCAGATCGTCCGCGAACTCTCCCCATTCATGGTAGCGCCGCGACAGATCCTTCTGCATTGCGCGCAACAGGATGGCATCCAGCTCTGGCGGAATTTCCGGGCGGAAGGTGCTGGCGGGTAGCGGCTCTATATTCATGATCTGGTAGATCAGGCTGTAATTGTTGCCCGCATCAAACGGCAGCTTGCCGGTAAGCAGCTTGTACATCGTCACTCCCAGTGAATAAATGTCGGTCTGGTGCGTCAGCAACTGCTCCTTAACCTGCTCCGGCGACATATAGGCGGGTGAGCCCACGCCACTTACCTGGGTAGTCTGTTGGCTCACGATCACCGCCGCGCCAAAATCGGAAATTTTGATGTCGCTTTGTCCGCACAGCAGGATATTGGCGGGCTTGATATCGCGGTGGATCACGCCCTGGTGTTGTGCGTATTCCAATGCCTTGCAGCATTTGTAAATAATTTCCGCAACCGTGTTTAACGGCAGCAGATGGTCCACTTCAGCATAGTGTTCCAGTGTCTCGCCCTCAACATATTCCATCACCATGTAATTCACCGCACCATCCATCACGGCATCGAAAACTTTAACGATATGCGGATGGGATAGCTTTCCAACCAGCGATGCCTCAGTCCGCAACAGCCTGCGACGCGCCTTGGCAAAGTTGGTATTGTGCTGCTTATCCATGTTGAACAACTTGATCGCAACCTGCTGGTTGCTGAAGGGGTCCAGCGCCAGATACACGGTGCTGGTCGCACCGCTGCCGAGCTCCCTGATGATTTCGTATTTGCCGATTTTATTCATTAGCTTAATAAGTGTCTGCTGACAGTGATCATTCTGCGGGTTTCGTTTGCCCCTGTCCAGGCTAACGCTTGGGAACCGCCGGGCAAAGCGGGTATCATACCGGCCATGAAGAGTTATATGTTCATTATGCTGTTGGCGTTGTCATCGCCATGCCATGCGGAGGGCCTGCCCGATCTGGGCGACGTTTCACAGGCAACGGTCTCCCCGCAACAGGAACGCCAGATCGGCGAACAGAGTATGTTCGAAATCCGCGCCGACAGGAGCTATCTGGATGATGCCGAGATCAACGATTATCTTAACCAAATCGGTTACCAGCTAGCGTCCAACAGTAGCGAGCCGGGTATGGGGTTTGAATTTTTCGCCATTAACGACAACGCCATCAATGCTTTTTCACTGCCTGGCGGCTTCATCGGGGTGAATACCGGCCTGATCCTCATCACGCAAAGCGAGTCCGAACTCGCCTCTGTGCTGGCCCATGAAATATCCCACGCCACTCAGCATCACGTCATACGCATGATTGCGGGCCAGAAAATAGACACGCTAGCCTCCATGGCTGCCATTGCAGTTGCTATCCTGGCCGCGCGCAGCAACCCGGAAGCATCGCAGGCAGCCATCGTCGGGGCGCAGGCTGGCTCCATCCAGCGGCAACTGAATTTCACCCGCACATACGAACAGGAAGCTGATCGCATTGGCCTCGACCTTTTGCAAAAGTCCGGCTTCGACACCCATGCCATGCCCGTCTTTCTGGAACGCCTGCAAAAAGCCACGCGCCTGCTGGAAGGCGATACCCCTTCCTATCTGCGCACCCATCCAGTCACCAGCGAACGCGTCGCCGATATCGCCAACCGTGTGCAGCAAATTCCCTATCGCCAGGTCGCCGACAGCCTCAGCTTCCATCTGGCACGCGCCAGGCTGCAGGCCATGGAAAAAAGCCCAAAGGAAGCGGTGGCCTATTTTACCGACGCGATGGGCGCACAGAAACACGGCAACCAGACCGCACAGCGCTACGGCCTTGCGCTGGCCCTGCTGCGTAGCAACCAGACCGCACGCGCCGCGCGGGAATTCGCCCCGCTACAAGACCTGGCGGCGCAAAACCCGATGATCGCGACGCTGGCCGGACAAATCATGCGCACGGACAAGAATGGCAAGGGCATTATCGAGTTCTACCGCACTGCCATGCAGAATTTCCCGCAACACCGCGCGCTGGCCTACGACTATGTCGAACTGCTGCTACAAACCCGGCAACATGAAGACGCGCTCAAGCTGCTCAGCGAACAGGTCATCAGCCACCCCAGCGACCCGCGCCTGTATGAATTGCAGGCACGCACCTATTCGGCTCTGGGCAGGCGGCAAGAAGAGCACCACGCGTTGGCTTATGCCTACGCCTTGCGCGGCAACCTGCACGGCGCGATTGAACAACTGGAACTGGCGAAGCAGAGCGGCAAGGACTACTACGAGCTTTCCATTATTGAAAGCGAACTCAAGCAGTTCAGGGAAATTGCGGCGGCACACGCGAAAAAGAACTGATACGCTATTTCTTGTTCTGCGCCCATCCTGCCATCACACAAGCCATCTCATTACCCAGCTCACAACCTCTTTTCATTTGCTGCAACGCTTGTTCACCCGCATGCAGGCCCATCAGCGACAGCCCCTTGCCATAATAAGCCCGCGCATCGTCCGGCTTGAGTGCAATCTCCGCATCAAATTGCGCAAGCGCCTCCTGATAGCGCCCAGAGCTGACATAAGCCATTCCCAGCGTGTAGCGAACCGGGGCAAGTTGCGGACTGAGTGCGACTGTCCGTTGAAAATCCGCAATGGCGTCTTCCCATTTGTACATGGCCGCTTCGGCCTGCCCCCGGTTATAGAATATCCGGTCAGCACCGGGTTCTTGCCCGCTATGCAACAACTGGGCAGCATCGTTCCACAGGCGATAGTTGTCGGCGAACACCCACAGACGGTTCCAGGACAGCGGCACGAGCAGCAGCGCTACGAACCCCAACCCAAGCAGCGTCCTGCGCCCGGACAGTTTCGTCAGCAAAAGCGGGAAGAGCAGCATCGTGCCAGGCAGCCACAGATAACTGCGGTAGAGCACAAATGGCTCCTGCACGCGGATGCTGGAGAACTCCAGCACAAACTGCAACCAGGGATAGAGCAGCGCGATGCCAATCAGGCCCGCAGCACCCCCACGCAACAACAACCTGAAAGCTACGAGACCATACAAAACAACACCTGCTGCCCCCAGCCAGCCCTGCCATGCGGCGAGGGACGAAACAAAGGATTCGCGCATATCCACCGACATCCACGCAGGGTTGGGCAGCAGCCATAACCCCAGGTACTTGAAGAACAGCCCG
>JAGWMH010000225.1 GCA_028871775.1 Betaproteobacteria bacterium | reverse complement strand
GCTATGGACGCGCCTGCTCAAGCACAATCCGCAGAACCCTGGCTGGTTCAACCGCGACCGCTTCGTGCTCTCTGCAGGGCACGGTTCGATGCTGCTCTACAGCCTGCTGCACCTGACCGGCTATGATCTCTCGCTGGGCGACATCAGGCAGTTCCGCCAGTGGGGCAGCAAGACGCCGGGGCATCCAGAACGCGGATGTACACCAGGTGTAGAGACCACCACGGGCCCACTCGGGCAGGGCTTCGCCAATGCGGTGGGCATGGCGATTGCCGAAGCGCAGATGGCAGCGCGCTACAACCGCCCCGGGTTCGAGGTGATCGACCATGCCACCTACGCGATCGTCAGCGACGGCGACCTGATGGAAGGCGTTGCCTCGGAGGCGGCCTCGCTGGCCGGGCATCTGCAACTCGGCAAGCTGACCTGCCTGTACGACGACAACTCTGTCACGCTGTCCGCCGGCACCGGCATCACGTTCACGGAAGATTGCGCCAGCCGCTTCAAAGCCTATGGCTGGCATACGATAGCGGTCGCGGACGGCAACGACCTCGCTGCAATCGACGCCGCACTGCGGGCCGCGCGCGCGGAAACGACGCGGCCTTCGCTGATCCTGGTGCGCACCCACATCGGTTACGGCTCGCCGCACAAACATGACAGCTTCGAGGCGCACGGATCGCCGCTCGGCGAGGAAGAGGTGCGCCTGACCAAACAAGCCCTCGGCTGGCCGATCGAGCCGCCCTTCCTGACCCCGGAACCGGCGCTGGCGCATTTCCGTGAGGCACTGGCACGCGGCGCGCGCGACGAGGCGGCGTGGAACGAGCGCATGGCGCAATTTGCGCAGGCTTTCCCCGAGCTGGCTGAGGAATTGCGGCAGAGCCTGCGTGGCGAGCTGCCGCCCGGCTGGGACGCAGACATCCCGGTTTTTCCCGCCGACGCCAAAGGCATCGCCACACGCGCCGCCTCGGGCAAGGTAGTGAACGCAATCGCACCGCGCTTGCCCACGCTGACCGGCGGCTCGGCAGACCTGGACCCTTCCACTCATACCGAACTCGCTGGATTAGGCGATTTCAATCCGCCGGCCGGCGAGGATGACGATACCCAGGGCTCCGACAGCGCCGGCTGGAGCTATGCCGGGCGCAACCTGCACTTCGGCGTGCGCGAGCATGCGATGGGCGCCATCATCAACGGCCTGGCGGCGCACGGCGCAACCATTCCCTTCGGCTCGACCTTTCTGATCTTCTCCGATTACATGCGCCCGCCGATCCGCCTGGCCGCACTGATGGGGCTGCACGTCGTGCACGTGTTCACCCACGACAGCATCGCGCTCGGCGAGGACGGCCCCACCCACCAGCCGGTGGAGCAGTTGGCCGCGCTGCGCGCGATTCCGCATCTGACCGTGATCCGCCCCGGCGACGCCAACGAAACCGCGGTCGCATGGCGGGTCGCGCTGGAGGCACGCGATCGCCCGGTCGTGCTGGCACTGACCCGGCAAGCCTTGCCCACGCTCGATCGCAGCCGCTACGCGCCGGCAGACGGCCTGCGCCACGGCGCATACATTCTGTCTGATGCGCCCCAAGCCAAACCACAATTGATTCTGATCGCAAGCGGATCGGAAATCAGCCTGATCGTAGCAGCACAACACAAGTTGGAGGAACAAAATATCGCGGTGCGTCTCGTTTCCATGGCGAGCTGGGAATTGTTCGAAGCACAGTCTCAAGCGTATCGCGACTCGGTGTTGCCGCCATCAGTCCCTGCGCGGCTCGCGGTTGAGGCGGGAGCACCCCAGGGATGGCATCGCTACGTTGGTGACCGGGGAGACGTGCTCGGTGTGGATCGCTTTGGCGCTTCGGCTTCAGGGCAGGCCGTGATGAGCGAATACGGATTCAATGTGGAGAACGTGTGCAAACGAGCACTGGCCCTGCTCGAAAGGAAGGATGCCTGATGCGATGACAGCATTGTCTAAGATACAGGCACGCACCGCTACGGACGCGCTGCCCGTGGTATTGACCGTGGGGCATTCGACACGGCCGCTGGAGGAGTTTGTTGCGCTGCTCCAGGCACATTCGGTGACCAGCCTCATTGACGTGCGCACCGTGCCACGCTCCCGCCACAACCCGCAGTTCAACCGCGATGAGTTGCAGGTCGCGCTCGATGCCGCCGGCATCGGCTATGTGCACGCCGCCGGCCTGGGGGGCTTTCGCCGCACGCATCCGGGGTCCGTGAATATGGGATGGCGAAATGTTTCCTTCCGCGGTTTCGCCGACTACATGCAGACCATGGAATTTGCGGAAAATCTGGCGGAACTAATCGAACGGGCAAGACAAGAGCGAATCGCTCTGATGTGCGCCGAGGCCGTGCCGTGGCGCTGCCACCGCTCGTTGATTGCCGATGCGCTGCTGGTACGCGGCATTCGCGTCGAAGAAATCATCAGCAAGACCCGACGCCAGGTGCATGCGCTGACTCCTTTTGCCAAGGTGGACGGCGCGGCAATCACCTATCCGCTCCAGGAGTTGCAGCACTGAACTTGTTTGTAAGCCGGTTCAATCTTCCGGTCTTGGGCTATGCCAGCCGCCAACGTCTGCGATCATCGCATTTGCCTCAGGCGGACCCCAGCTGGCCGGTTCGTACTCATGGACCGGCGTCTTCATTCCAAGGATAGGATCGACAATACGCCATGCCAATTCGACATTGTCCTGACGGGCAAACAGGGTGGAATCTCCTTTTATGGCGTCGCCGATCAGGCGTTCATAGGCATCCATTTCATCGCCCCTCACCTTGCAAACATAAAGCTCTACTGTATCGCCGGCCATGGAAGTGCCCGGTGCCTTCACATTTGCCCCGAGCGCAATGGCAACTTGGTCCGGGCCGAGCCGGAAGCGCAAATAATTTGCTTGCGCCGGGATGGTTTCGGCAAACACTTTCTGTGGCGGACGCCGTAGTGTCACCAGTATCTCGGTGGCAGTGATAGGCAAATGCTTCCCGGTACGTATGAAAAATGGCACACCCTCCCAGCGCCACGAATCCAGGTGGATTTGCATCGCCGCAAAGGTTTCCACCTGCGAGCCCCGGGCCACGCCCGGTTCATCGCCATAGCCGCGATACTGTCCGCGCACCAGGCTGCGCCCGGTGAGTGGGCGTATCCCCCGGAGTACTTTTGCTTTCTCATCACGCAACGGCTCGCTTCCCGCGCCGACCGGTGGCTCCATCGCAAGAATTGCGATCATCTGTAGCAGATGGTTCTGCACCACATCACGCACTGCACCGACTTCCTCGTAAAACCGCCCGCGCCCCTCAACGCCGAAGTTCTCCGCCATGGTGATCTGCACGCTTTGAATATAATTGCGATTCCAGATTGGCTCGAGAAATGAATTGGCGAAGCGGAAATACATCAGATTCTGCACGGCTTCCTTGCCCAGATAATGGTCAACACGAAAGATCGCC
>JAGWMH010000224.1 GCA_028871775.1 Betaproteobacteria bacterium | reverse complement strand
GCTACTGAGGTGCTGGCTTCCTGCGGCCTCAATCTCAGTGACGCTATCCGTCTTTTTTTGCGTCAGGTTGTTGTTCAGGAAGGTTTGCCATTCGAAGTAAAAGTCCCCAATGCCAGAACGCGTGCTGCAATGCAGGAAGCGCGAGCAATGAGAACAGCGAAGTTTGGTTCAGCGAAGGCGCTATTTGATGACCTCGAAAAGACCGGCAAAGTTAAAGCGCGCAAAGCCGCCGCGAAGTAGCGACAAAACCAGGCAGTTCAGCAAAGACTGAGAGCGCCTGAGCCATTCAGGGCGTTACGACATGAATCGCCTGAAAGCAGCGATGTTGCTGCTGATTGCAAATGACGAACCGCTTCCTCCTGAATACCTTGATCATGAACTGACCGGCGAATGGCGTGGTTTCAGGGAATGTCATATTGGTGGAGATTTTCTGCTGATTTACGAGCTCAAGGCTGATGGCACAATTATCTTCACCAGTACAGTCACGCATTCTGAGCTTTTTGACTAGATGTGCAAACAGAGAGCGGATGTCGCACATCATTTTCTTTGCCCACCTGGTGAATCAATCAAATTGATCTGAATTCAAACTTTTCCAATAACTGCTTTTTCGCGATGGAAACAACTACAGGCAGCGCGCAACTCGGTGCTATAAACGGACTGTCGAGGTGTAAAATATCCGACTGTTGTAGGGTGCAATAAGCGTAGCGCATTGCACCGAATGTGAAGCTCCATGCGGCGCAATGCCCGATGGTTATTGCGACCTACGCTGGCTAGCCGTAGCAGAGAATAAGGAGAGCAAACAAAGATGGCATATGTTGGAAAAGAAGCATATGTATGTGCGCGTTTAAGCCAAATAATCTATGAGTTGCCATATCAAATTAGGCCTCGAATTGAGGTGCTTATGGAAACAGCGGAGGTCTACTTTAGGACATTCCCGCATAGAAACTCTCGTGTGCTAGTTGTTGTCGATGAACACGTCGTCTATGTGATTTTTCGCGGGACGGTCTTTACAAGTTGGCGCAGTTGGCTAGCCAATCTGACTACAAACCGCAAGAACTGGATGAACGGAAAGGTTCATAGCGGTTTTCTAGGCGTTCTGGGGGACGCGCGATCTTTCTTCCAGTCTATTCTGGCCCGTCCAGACAATCTCGAAAAGGAAATCTATTTTGCCGGTCATAGCCAAGGCGGTGCAGTTGCATTTCTGGCAGCCATGGGCAACAAACACTTCAACCCAACCGCATTGACCGCAAAGAGTTACACATTTGGTCAGCCGAGGACGGGCAATAAGCAATTTTGCCGAATAGCAGAAATTCGCTTGGGCAGAAATCACAGCCGGGTTGTAAATCGTGGCGATATTGTCGTCGGCGTTCCATTTGTGCGGCAAGGTTTTGACCATGTCCGGGATTTTCTTCAATATGATGATCGCGGGGTAGTTATCAGGCGCCAGCAAAAGGAGGGTGCCGGATGGTTTCATGTAAATATCCCGGATCATTTCATGAAAAACTATTCCGCTTCCGCCGATAAAAATGAAGCGGTAAATGTGTGAACGATTTGGTCCGTAGGATGCGGTGACAAAGGAACCACATCGTTCGCGATTGATGCGGTTCGCAAGCTCACCACATCCTACAAGGTTGGAAACGCGAAGGTCTGCAACGTGTCGATTGTATGAGTTGGCGACAGGCTGCTTCATGACGAACAGGAATTTTCACATCCAGTGACCGGTTCTAGGCAGGCAGTTCGAGGTGCTGACTGATCACTTCGTGCCAATTGCGGTCATTCGTGTGCGAATTTACTCCTATGCAGCCAGTTCGATCGAGTTAATACTTTTGATGTATTTAGCCTACTGTCAACAATACTAGGCATTAACTACGTATACATTCCGGTATATTGTTTTCCTGGGGGCAGAGGAGTGGCCTGTCACCAGACGTTGGGATTGGTGGGTATTCCCGCTTTCAACTAGTGATACTCTATTACACTTATATCCGGCGCCACAAAACGACCGCGGCAAACTGGATCCTTGTGCGTTTAAGCAGGTTCATATCGGAAGGTGACAACTGTCATGGATGATGGCAACCTAAAAAATGAGCAGATCAGGATTCTCTATGCAGGCTTGCCGAACGCGCTCGCCGTTAACACGCTCCTTGCCCTGATTCTCATTGTCGTACAGGCCACGGTAATTGATCCGAGCAGGTTGTTTGGCTGGCTCGCCCTCCTCGGCACAACCCTGCTAGCCAGAGCGGCTCTGCTGGCAGCTTGGCGCCGTAGCGGACGGAATGTCAGCAATTGCGATCAGCACTGGGTGCGTCGCTTTCGTGTTAGCATTATCGCGTCCGGCTTGGCTTGGGGCGCGGGAGCCGTGCTGCTGTTCCCGGTGGGGGATATCCCCCATCAAGTATTTCTTGCTTTCGTCTTGGCCGGGTTGAGTGCCGGAGCCATCTCGTCACTGGTGGTAGACCCGGTATCCATAGTTGGCTTCCTGTCAGCAACGTTACTGCCGCTTATAGTAAGTTTTTTGATGGAAGGAGGCATGATTCCCATAGCCATGGGAAGCATGACTGCACTGTTCCTGTTCTTTATCGTGGCAAATTCATTGCGCGTGGGGCGCAGCCTCCACGAGAACATCCGACTGCGATTTGAGGCAGACATACGCGAACATATGTTGCGCCAGAGCGAGGAACGTTTGAAGCAGGCGCAACAAGTTGCGCATCTGGGCAGTTTCGATTGGGATACTATCTCCGGAAAATTGCAGTGTTCTGACGAGTATTTTCGCCTATGGGGCATGGAGCCGCATGTTGTTACGCCGAGTCTTGAACTCTTCCGGCAGGGCATCCACCCGGACGATGTTGCCCAGACTGAGGAAGTTCTTCAGCGTGCTCTACATGGCGGCCGTTTCTATGAGCATGTGCATCGGGTAGTTTGGCCGGACGGAAGCGAGCATTACATTCGTGGCCTTGGCGAGGTGGTGTTCGATCATGCAGGGCAGGCGATTCGGGTGATTGGCACCGTTCAGGAGATTACTGAGCAAAAGCGTGCCGAAGCCGAGTTGCGCATTGCCGCTACCACCTTTGAATCTCAGGAAGGCATAATAATCACTGATGCCAATAACGTGATCCTTCGGGTAAATCCCACCTTCAGCAAAATCACCGGCTACACCGCAGAAGAAGTCATTGGCAAGACCCCGAGCATACTCAAATCAGGCCATCAGGATGCAAATTTCTACACGGCCATGTGGGAAAGCATCCATAACACTGGCACATGGGGAGGCGAAATCTGGAACCGACGCAAAAATGGCGAAGTTTATCCAGATCATCTCACCATCACCGCAGTGAAAGACCAAAACGGCATCGTCACCAATTACGTTGCCACATTCACCGACATCACTATGAGTAGGGATGCAGCGGATGAAATCAAGCATCTGGCGTACTATGACCTTCTCACTCGCCTGCCCAATCGGCGGCTTCTG
>JAGWMH010000223.1 GCA_028871775.1 Betaproteobacteria bacterium | reverse complement strand
TCTGGCGGTGTGGATTTATGCATTGAATAGCCGCCAGAAACTGGTTCGTCCGGTTCCGGATTACATCTACAACTACCTTGCGCAAATGTTGTTTGCGTTTACGCAGCTGTGGATATATACCTTTGATGCGCAATATCTGACCATCTGGTATGGCAACCTCCCGGATGAAACGGACCGTGTGATGGGTATGCAAAACGGCGATTACTCCTTTATCTGGTGGGCTGTGCTGGTACTGAAGTTCATCATTCCGTGCACCGCATTCTGCTTTCCAGGCCCGCGCCACAAAGTCAACGCGATCAATGCAGTGGCTGTCTGCATCATCGTGGGCACGCTGTTCGAGCGTTATGTGTGGATAGGCGGTATCAAAGGTACAGGTGCCTACCCTGTTATGGCCAGCATCGTAGTCACCGTTGTGGTCGCAACCATAGGCTTCTTCCTGGTGCGTATGTTCATGCAGCGCACCCAGTTGATCAAGGCGTAACTGGCAGGCGGAGTTGCATTAGGGAATGGCCTGAACATCAACGAATGGTCATGCTAAGGTCTGCGCGCCTTGCACTCAAGTCGCGCAGCAGATTTTTCGAGGGGCCCTAAACATTGAGCCAGCCGGATATCGCTACCCTCAACCAGAAGTTTGCCATTGCCGGACAGCTTGAGTTCGCCGCAGAGGCGAACGGCATGGCGGTTGTGCGCATCGCCAACCGTCACGCGCAATCCACCATCGCGCTGCAAGGCGCGCACATCATGGCCTTCCAGCCCAACGCTGAAGCACCGCTTGTCTGGTTGAGTCCGGCAGCGAAACTTGCACCCGGCAAATCCATACGCGGCGGCGTGCCGGTCTGCTGGCCGTGGTTCGGCGCACATGCCACCGAGAGCGGTTTCCCGGCACACGGCTTTGCCCGCACCGTTCCTTGGCAAATGGCGGCAAGCATTGCGTTGCCGGACGGCAGCACGCGCGTTGCTTTCGAGCTGCCGCAGAGTTCAATTCCTGCTACGCAATGGCCGCACGCATGCCGTGTGCGGCTCATCGTGACAGCAGGCAAAACGCTGGCGGTGGAATTGATTACAGAAAATACCGGCAATGCGCCGTTCAAGATCGGCGAAGCGCTGCACACCTATTTTGCCATCAGCGACGTGGGCAACGTCCGGATCACCGGTTTGGAAGGCTGCGTTTACCTCGACAAGGTGGATGACTGGAAGCGCAAGACCCAGACTGGCGCGATCACCATCACCTCTGAAGTGGATCGCCTGTACCTGAATACCGATACGGATTGCCTGATCGAGGATGCCGGACTGAGGCGCCGCATCCGCATCGCCAAGCGCGGCAGCCGCTCCACCGTGGTGTGGAATCCGTGGGTCGAAAGGGCTGCAAAGATGGGCGATTTCGGCAGCGACACCGGCTATCGCGGCATGGTCTGTGTGGAAAGCGTGAATGCGGCGGAGAATGTTGTCAGCGTTGCTCCCGGCAAGACCCACGCAATGAGCGTGGTGTACAGCACTGAAAAAATCTAGCGGCAAGCATTTTTCGCCACATTCGGCTATCATTCGGTTACCGGATGTGATTTGTATGGTCAGTATTTGACAAGAAAGGTTACAGCAATGAATTCCAAAATGCGCACCCTCGTGATCGCAATAATCGCAGCCATTATCTTGTGGCTTGTCGGCGGGTTTGTATTCGGCATGGCGGTTGGCATGATCTGCGTGATTGCCGGAGTCGCCATTGTCGGGCTGGCAGCCGGCAATGTCATGAATTCCCCCGAACCGGATCATAAGTAACACACAGTCTGGCCGGGGTTGTATCCCCGGGGCGATATAGTGCAAATCCGGTAGCGGGTTGCACTATTCGTTTGCGCGGCATCGTACTCTGTTACAATGCGCGCCGCGACACCGTTTCAGTCTTGTTGTCGCCACCGATCCCGGTTCGCAGTTCCCACCTCATTCTGCCTAAGACTGGCGCGCTCCGGCGTGACAGGCCGATGTAATCCAATAGGAAGTTAATATGTCTTTTGCTGCTCTCGGCTTGTCCGAAGAAATTGTCCGCGCCGTTACCGAGCGCGGTTATACCGAACCCACGCCGATCCAGGCGCAGGCCATCCCCGTCGTATTGTCCGGACACGACCTGCTGGCAGGCGCACAGACCGGCACCGGCAAGACTGCCGGTTTTACGCTGCCCATCCTGCAACGGCTTTCCGCCACGGCGAAGCCCACCACCGCCAAGGCGCCGATTCGTGCGCTGATACTTGCGCCCACGCGCGAACTCGCCGCACAGATCGAGGAAAGCGTGCGCGAGTACGGCAAATACCTCAAGCTGCACTCGATGATGATGTTCGGCGGCGTCAACATCAATCCGCAAATCCAGAAACTGCGCGGCCGCGTGGATATCCTGGTGGCCACGCCGGGACGCCTGCTGGATCACGTGCAGCAAAGGACGGTGGATCTGTCCCATATCGAGATTCTGGTGCTGGACGAAGCCGACCGCATGCTGGACATGGGCTTCATCCGCGACATCAAGAAAATCCTCGCGCTGCTGCCGAAGCAGCGGCAGAACCTGCTGTTCTCCGCCACGTTCTCCGCCGAGATCAAGCTGCTGGCAGACGGTTTGCTCAACAAACCGGCGCTGGTCGAAGTGGCGCGCCAGAATGCCACCGCCGAACTGATCACGCAGCGCGTGTATCCGGTGGACCGCGAAAGGAAGCGCGAACTGCTCACCCATCTCATCAAGGAACACAACTGGCATCAGGTGCTGGTGTTCACGCGCACCAAGCATGGCGCCAACCGCCTGGCCGAACAGCTCGGCAAGGACGGCATCCCGGCGCTGGCCATCCACGGCAACAAGAGCCAGGCGGCGCGCACCCGCGCATTGGCCGAATTCAAGAGCGGCGAGCTGCAAGTGCTGGTGGCGACCGACATCGCCGCGCGCGGCATCGACATCATCGAGCTGCCGCATGTGGTCAACTACGAGTTGCCCAACGTGCCGGAAGATTACGTGCACCGCATCGGCCGCACCGGCCGCGCGGGCAGCGAAGGCGAAGCGAGCTCGCTGGTGTGCATTGACGAACGCAAGCTGCTGAACGACATCGAGCGCCTGACCAGAAGCGAAGTCCCGGTCGTGCAGGTGCCCGGTTTCGAGCCGGACCCGCGCATCAAGGCCGAGCCTATCCTGAACGGCCAGAATCGGGGCCAGGGCGGGCGCGGCCAGGGTCGTGGCCAGTCAGCGCCCCGTGCGGGCGGCGGACAGCCGCGCAGTGGAACGGGCGGCAAGCCTGCGGGTGGGCATGGCGCGGGGCGAGGGGCAGCGCCCGTGCTGCATCGCTCCGGCGGGCGGGGACGATAAAGGTTGCGTTGGTGCGGAATAAGCTAAGGAAACGCTGAACAAGTCCAAAACTGTCATTGCGAGCGCAGCGAAGCAATCCAGGAAGCCTCAAAGATCACATAGCTGTGGATCGCCACGTCGCTTCGCTCCTCGCGATGACATACTTATTCAGCGTTTC
>JAGWMH010000222.1 GCA_028871775.1 Betaproteobacteria bacterium | reverse complement strand
CATTCTGGTGACTTATCCATAGCCGTGTAGTACGCTACGCCGCTATAACACCCGGTCGATCTTCAACGGGCACAGCCGGACAGTTTTCATTGCGCGCCAACTGCAGGGCATCCTTTCGGAACAGCGAGACAGGGAATGCAACCATGAAATTTAGTTCTGGCCGCTACGCTTCACATCGGCTACGCCGATATGAGCCTGCACTGAAACTCAGTGTTG
The DNA here is from genome assembly GCA_028871775.1 of Betaproteobacteria bacterium. Classification (GTDB taxonomy): domain Bacteria; phylum Pseudomonadota; class Gammaproteobacteria; order Burkholderiales; family Gallionellaceae; genus CAITJF01. The sequence goes on along the minus strand of JAGWMH010000222.1, from coordinate 3,283 downwards.
GCATGGCATTTACTGGTGGAGTTTAGTTATGTCACCACTTCGTTTTAGGATTTACCGCTACAACCCGGAAACCGGCGTCCAGCCAACCATGCAGGATTACGAGCTGGATATCGAGGCGGGCGACAAGATGCTGCTGGACGCACTTATCCTGATCAAGGAGCAGGACGACAGCCTGAGTCTGCGCAAATCCTGCCGCGAGGGTGTGTGCGGTTCGGACGCGATGAACATCAACGGGCGCAATGGCCTGGCCTGCATCACACCGCTGTCCGGCCTGAAACAGCCCATCGAGCTGCGCCCGCTGCCCGGTTTGCCGGTGATCCGCGACCTGATCGTGGATATGACGCAGTTCTTTAAGCAGTACCATTCGATCAAGCCGTATCTGGTGAACAATGACCCACCGCCGGAAACCGAGCGCCTGCAATCGCCAGTGGAACGCGCCGAACTGAACGGCCTGTACGAGTGCATCCTGTGCGCGTGCTGCACCACGGCCTGTCCGTCATTCTGGTGGAACCCGGACAAATTTGTCGGCCCCGCCGGGCTGTTGCAGGCCTATCGCTTCATCGCCGACACGCGCGATCAGGTCACAGGCGAGCGGCTGGACAATCTGGAAGACCCGTACCGCCTGTTCCGTTGCCATACCATCATGAACTGCGTGGATGTGTGCCCCAAGGAACTGAACCCCACCGAGGCCATCGGAAAAATAAAAAACCTGATGGTGAAGCGGGTGGTATGAAAAATCTTGAACGGGTGCGCTGGCGCTGCCGGCGCGGGCTGCTGGAGCTGGATATCGTGCTGGGGCGATTTGTCGGCGCACATTATGCGCAGCTTGATGAGGCCGGGCAACAAGCGTTTGAACTATTGCTGGACATGCCCGATAACACGCTCTGGGATATGATTGCAGGCAGGCTGGAAGCGGCGCAGAGTGTACAGCAGGCATTGCTGGAAAGGATCAGGGCGGCTTAGCGCCGCATAATATCAAGGGGAAAGTTATGGATAGCAAACGCGTTGCAACACTGACCATGGATGACGGGCGCAGCATTGAACTGCCGATACTGTCCGGCACGCTGGGGCCGGACGTGATCGACATCCGCGCTCTGGGAAAGCTGGGTCTGTTCACCTACGACCCGGCGTTCTTTTCGACTTCCAGTTGCACTTCCAATATCACCTTTATCGATGGCGATGCCGGGCTGCTGTATTACCGTGGCTATCCGATCGAGCAACTGGCCGCCCAATCGGATTTCCTGGAAGTGAGCTATCTGCTGCTGAATGGCGAATTGCCCAATGCCGACCAGTATGCCGCTTTTGCCAAAAGGATGACGCGGCACACCATGGTGCACGAGCAGCTTGCGCGCTTTTTCCACGGCTTCCGCCGCGATGCGCATCCGATGGCGGTGATGGTCGGTGTGGTGGGCGCGCTGTCAGCTTTCTATCACGACTCGCTGGACATCGAAAACCCGGCGCACCGCGAACTTTCGGCGATGCGCATGCTGGCAAAAGTGCCGACCATCGCGGCAATGGCGCACAAATACTACATCGGCGGCCCGTTCATGTACCCGAAGAACAAATTCAAATACGCCGAAAACTTCATGTACATGATGTTCGCCACGCCAGCCGAGGATTACGAGCCGAATCCGGTGCTGGTGCGCGCGCTGGATCGCATCTTCATCCTGCATGCCGACCACGAGCAGAATGCTTCCACTTCGACCGTGCGTCTCGCCGGCTCCAGCGGTGCGAATCCGTTTGCCTGCATCGCTTCCGGCATCGCCGCGCTGTGGGGGCCTGCGCACGGCGGCGCGAACGAGGCCGCGCTGAATATGCTGGAAAGCGTCGGCGACATATCGCGCGTAAGAGAATATGTGCAGGGCGTGAAGGACAAGAAATACCGCCTGATGGGTTTTGGCCATCGCGTATACAAGAACATGGACCCGCGCGCTGCCGTGATGCGCCAGACCTGTTACGAGGTGCTCAAGGAACTGAGGCTGGAGAACCACAAGCTGTTCGAGCTGGCGATGGAGCTGGAGCGCGTGGCCCTGAGCGATCAGTATTTCATTGACCACAAGCTGTATCCGAACGTGGATTTCTACTCCGGCATCGTGCTGCGCGCGCTGGGCATCCCGGTCAACATGTTCACGGTGATCTTCGCGGTGGCGCGCACCGTGGGCTGGATTTCGCAGTGGAACGAAATGATCGCAGATACAGAGCACAAGATCGGGCGCCCGCGCCAGTTGTATCGCGGCGCAACCAGGCGCGATTATGTGCCGGTGGGCCAGCGTTGAACGACCCCGTTAATTTCATGCAATTGATGCGGGACAGCTCGCTGCTGTTCGGGGCGAACGCATCCTTCATTGAAGCATTGTACGAGCAATACCTCGCTGATCCCAATGGTGTGCCGAATGAGTGGCGCGCCTATTTCGATGCGTTGCCAGCGATGGCAAACGGCGCACACGATGTGGCGCACAGCCAGATCCGGCGCGCCTTTGCGGCCTTGCCTGCGCCCGGCCTGCAGGATGCAATCCAGTGCGCCGATGCGGCGCGCAAGCAGGCGGCTGTGCTGCAACTCATCAACGCGCACCGCTTCCTCGGTGTGCGTGCCGCCAGTCTCGATCCGCTGAATCGCTACCCCAGGCCTGAGATGCCAGAGCTCGAGCCGGCCCATTACGGCCTGGGCGAGGCGGACATGGATACCATTTTCGATACCGAATCATTGGTGACTGCGCCGCGCATGGTCCTGCGCGAAATCCTGCAACTGCTGCGTCAGACCTATTGCGGCAGCATCGGCGCGGAATACATGTACCTCAGTGATGTGCCGCAGAAACGCTGGATACAGAACCGTTTGGAAAGCGTGTGCGGATTGGCCGGTTACGATGCGGCGATGCGCCGTCGCATCCTGGAACGGCTCACCGCAGCCGAGGCGCTGGAGCGTTACCTGCACACCAAATACGTCGGGCAGAAACGCTTCTCACTGGAAGGCGGCGAGACACTGATTCCGCTGCTGGATCACCTGTTGCAACGCGCTGGCAACCAGGGTGTGCAGGAAACGGTGATTGGCATGGCGCACCGCGGGCGGCTGAACGTGCTGGTGAACATACTGGGCAAGCTGCCGTCCATGCTGTTTGCCGAATTCGAGGGCAAACATAGCGGGCACCTGGTTTTGGGTGACGTGAAATACCACAACGGGTTTTCATCCGACATCGCAGTGTCGGGCCCTCTCCCCAACCCTCTCCCGCAAGCGGGAGAGGGGGCAAACGTATCTTTGAGAAAATCTGATACTAATTCGATGCAT
>JAGWMH010000221.1 GCA_028871775.1 Betaproteobacteria bacterium | reverse complement strand
CAATCCAAGTATGGATAACCTCGCAGCCATTTTCGGTGCTGTGCGTGCACGATTAAAAGTTGATATTGAAGTTCATACGGTAGAAACAGCGTAAGCGATCATTTGACCACACCTTGACGCCAGGTGGTAGCGGTGAGCTGGTTTTCGCTGTAATGAAGCCAGTGGATTTTCGGGATAACGGCGCGGATTGCGGCGATCAAGCCGCCAGACGCCAAGGCAAGAGGGCTTCGTAGTCGTCGACTGTTTTTGCCAAGGGCAAGGCTTGAAACAAGCCCACGAGATAGCGATAGGGATCGACGCCGTTGGCCTTGCAGGTTTCGATGAGCGAGTAAAGATTTGCGCTGGCCTGGGCACCGCCCACCGTATCGGCGAACAACCAGTTGCGGCGCCCGACCACGAAGGGACGGATGGCGTTTTCACAGGCGTTGTTGTCGATGGGCCAGGCGCCATTCTCCACATAGCGGATAAGTTTCGGCCACTGGCCGTGCAGGTAGTGCAGAGCCTTTCCCAGCAGGCTGCTCGGAGTGACGCTATGCAGGTGACGCAAGAGCATCCCTTCGATCCCCATCAGGACCGGTTTGCTCCGCTCCAAGCGTATCCGGCCGCGCTCGACCACCGTCATGCTGTCGGCCTGCTTCTCCACCGCATACAACCCGCCGATGGCCGCAATGAATTGGGTGGCCGGCTGCTCCGGACCACGGACAGCCTTGGGCAGCGCGGCCTCTGCCTCCACGAAGTACCTTCGGGCATGGGCCCAGCATCCCAAATGTAGCAGGGCGTTGGTTTGGGCAATGCCGTTGTAGACCTCGTAGCCGTCCGTCATCAATGCCGCCCCCGGCCGAATTCCCGCATACAGATGACTCGCCTGTCCCCCGCCTCGGCCCGGAGCATAGCCGAACAGTCGCACCGGCGGTCCCGCGCCATTCATCTGCGCCCACAGATAGCTCTTCGTCTGCGCCAGCCGCCCTGGCTCCTTCAATACCTGAAGCACGGTTTCGTCACCATGAATCAGATCGGAATCGAGCAGATGATCACGCAGCAGATTGATGACCGGCTGCACCGCCTCTCCCGCCCGTACCACGCTTGCCGCCAGTGTATTGCGCGACAGGTCGCCGCCAAAGCGTCCCAGCAATGCCGCCTGGCGGTACAAGGGCAGGGAATCCTGATACTTGGCGGTCACCACCCAGGCCAGCGCCGCGTCCGTCAGCAGCCCCTTGGGGATGATCCGCGCTGGAGCCGGGGTTACCTTGATGCCCTGATCGCAGCAGGGGCAGACGTATTTCACGCGCTGATGCTGGATCACTCTGACTTGCTGCGGAATGATGTCGAGCTGTTCGCTGGTCTCGACCCCCATCTCCACCAACGCACTTCCATCATGGGGACAGATGCGTTCCGATTCCGGCAGTTCATGGCGTACCACTTCCCGTGGCAGCGCCGGATCAAGGGGCTTGCGCCCGCGCTTCTTGCGCGTGTGGCCAGCCACTTCGATTTCATTCGGCTCTACTTCCCGGGCTGCAGGCGTGGCGTGAGTCGGCGCCAACACTTCCGCTTCGTTCAGGAACAGATCGCGCTGATCCGTTCCGCGAGCCTCGCTCCTGGCGGCAAAGAGCTGGCGCAGAAACGCCTTGACCCGCTCTTGCAGTAAATCCCGCTCCACCGTGATCACCCGCAGTTCGCCACGCAGGCCGTCGCGCTCGGTGATGAGCGCATTGTATTCTTCGGTGGTGAGTGTGATGGTTGGCATTGCCGGATTAGACTAACAGCCTCTTGCGCGGTTCATCCCACCCTGCAATATTTTCGTTCCGGATGGGCGCGCATCGCCGTCAGGTCGATGCCCTCCAGCAGCCAGTGCAGTTGCTCCACCGTCAGTTCCACCACCGCTGCCTCCCTGGGCCAGACGAACCGGTCGGCTTCCAGGCGCTTGAGCAATAACCAGAAACCCGTGCGATCCCACAGCAGCAGCTTGATGCGGTCGCGCCGACGATTGCTGAACACATACACCACCGCCGCAAAGGGGTCCAGTCCAAGGGCTTGCTCCACCAGTGCCGCCAATCCATTAATGTTCTTGCGGCCATCCACTGCATCCCGGTGCAGATAAACCCTCAACCCCGCGTCGAGCCGGAACATGGCAAGTCATTCAGCAGGCGCAGCACCGTGACCAGATCAAGGGGACTGGCATCGCTCAGTTCCAGATGCACCCCATTGGAAAGCCGCGCTCCCAGTTTCAACCCGCCCGCTTCGGAATACCCCTTGGTCTCAACGGAAATAAATGCCGATTTGGCTGTCTCGGGGGACGTGCCCAGAACCGGATGCCGGCGTTGATGGCGCGTGATCCAGGTGCGCAGCAAATTGGCATTGATGCCATGTCGCAGCGCCACCCGTGCAACTGATACCCCTGGCTTAAGGCAGGCTTCCACCAGTTCACGTTTCGCTTCCCGGTCGTAGCGGCAACGCCCGTCACGCTTGTGACCAACCACCAAGGGCCTCGATAACTCTGTAGTATTCTCTGTCATAGGTGTCCACGTAGATGAACGTGGACACAATCATTCCCTACAAAACCCCCCAGTGCCAGACGCTGTTTAATGAGCGCTTACATTCTTTAAGCTCAATCGCCGCTATACATGCATGAAGATTTCTTCCATCCAGCCTCTGATTCCTCGATTCGTTGGACAAATACACAACGTATGGCGTGCATACAACCCCAATCACGACCCTGAAGCGCGAGAAATCAAAGTTGTCGCCTACCGGATTGGCGCGGATGTCCGCAACAACAGCGTCCCATTCTTGGACCGCCCTATCGACTGTCGACTGAGCATTTCGTATGACGCGATAGGTTCCTTTATCATAGTCGCCATCGTAAATCAGGCTTTTGCAGGAAACGAGAAGCAGTCTACCCATGCACGCGCCAATCGCATCAATAGCTGTTAGTGCAGTGGCACCTCTGCGGAGCGTGCGTCCACGATATGCGGCTAGCTCGTCGTCAGGTGCCCAGGAGGAACTATTGATCAAATCTTGGCATTCACTCTCAAATGCGCCCGCCTTCTCGTTCCCCAGCAACGGCGAACGACTTAATTCAACCCGCTGTAGTAAGGCGTTGGTGGCAGTTGTAATGTCCACCAGAACATTGGTTCCATAGCTGCGAAGAATACCGCCGGCACGAAGATGCCACAGCGATGGTACGGAGTCGTTGAGGGCGCGCTTCCAAGTGTCGTACGTGTCGCACCAATCTGCACGACGAGCCAGCGGTCGCATTAGTTCTAATATTTCCGGTAACGAGTCATTGAGAGTCGCAGCAACGGCTAATAGCGGAGTCTGCGCGGTTTTTCGTGGAGGTTCGGCGAGATGGGCTGGGCGTTGTGCGAAGGCAAACTCTAGTGACCCGAGATAGCACGGCGTCTCGGTGCCGACGTTCGAGTCATATTGTTGATAGGCATAAGCGGTTCCACAAGACCGCCCGTGACGCGCATACGCAAGATGCCGGGGATTAGCTTCGGGAGGGC
>JAGWMH010000220.1 GCA_028871775.1 Betaproteobacteria bacterium | reverse complement strand
GTGCTGCGGCGCACGGGACTGGAGGCCGGCAAGTATTTCATCATCAGTGCCCACCGTGAGGAGAACGTCGATACGCCGGCCAACCTGCTGGATCTGGTCGGGACGCTGAACGCACTTGCCGAGACATATGGCTATCCTGTCATCGTTTCCACTCATCCGCGCACCCGGAAACGTCTTGACGCGTTGAATATGGGTGAGCTGAACCCGAACATCCAGTTCCACAAGCCATTTGGATTTTGTGATTACATCAAATTGCAAATGGAAGCACTCTGTGTCGTATCTGATAGCGGGACGATCACCGAAGAGGCATCGCTGCTTAATCTCCCGGCGATCACCATCCGCAATGCGCATGAGCGGCCGGAGGGCATGGATGTGGGGACGCTCATCATGAGCGGACTCAGGAAGGAGCGGGTGCTCGATGCGGTGAAAGTGGTGGTGGCGCAGCATGACAAGGCGAACCGGGTGATGCAGCCCGTGCAGGATTACGAAGCCGGGCCGGTATCCAAGCAAGTGTTAAGAGTGGTGTTGAGTTATGTTGATTATGTGAATCGCACGGTCTGGTCCAAGCCGGCTTGAGTGATTGTCATTCGCTTGCGGGAACCTGAGTGAATATGAAGACGGTGCTGGTGACTGGGGCGAATGGGTTCGTCGGGCGCGTCTTATGTGCCGAATTGCTGGAGCGAAAATATACTGTCCGTCGCGTGGTTCGTGATTCGTCACACAGGGAGGATGGCGGCTGCGAAGTTGTCAAGGTGGCGGGCATAGATGCCACCACCAAATGGGCAGATGCACTAAAGGGAGTAGATGCCGTTATTCATCTCGCTGCCCGCGTGCATGTGATGAGCGATACTGCTGCCGAGCCGTTGGCTGAATTTCTCCGCATCAATGCCGCAGGAACGGAGCACCTTGCGCGATGTGCCGCGGCAAGTGGTGTGAGGCGCCTGATCTATGTCAGTTCGATCAAGGTCAATGGCGAGGAAACCCGTGACGGGCAGATATTCTCCGGAGCCGACGCTCCTGCGCCGCAAGATCCTTATGCCGTTTCAAAGTGGCAGGCCGAGCAGGCCCTGCATCGGGTAGCCGGCGAAACCGGCCTGGAAGTGGTCATCGTGCGCCCCCCGCTGGTTTACGGCCCCGGCGTGAAGGGCAACTTCGTGCAGATGCTGGATGCAGTTGCCCGGCGCGTCCCATTGCCATTCGCTTCCGTGCATAACCGCCGCAGCCTGGTTTATGTGGGGAATCTGGCGGACGCGTTGATAACCTGCGCGGCTCATCCTGCGGCCGCCGGGCAGACCTATCTGGTATGCGATGGCGAAGATGTCTCGACACCCGATTTGTTGCGGCAACTGGCGGCTGCAATGGACGTTCCTTCACGTTTGTTTTCTTGCCCCATTATGTTGTTGCGGTTAGCCGGCAAATTGACCGGGAAGTCGCAACAACTGGAGCGTTTGCTTGGTTCGTTGCAGGTTGATGGTGATAAAATACGCCGCGACCTCAACTGGGCGCCACCCTGCTCGCTGCAACAAGGTTTGCAGGCGACGGCGGACTGGTACCGGACAATACATACATGACACACTATGCCCCGCTGATTGCAGCACTGGTTACCATGCTGCTGACCGCCATCCTGCTGTATAGCAAGGTGGGCAGGGAGATTCAGGATGTTCCCAATGAGCGTTCGTTGCATGACGCACCAGTCCCTCGTATCGGCGGGGTGGGGCTGATGGCGGGTGTCCTGTCTGCTTGGGCGCTGATGCTGGTGTCACTGGCATGGTGGGTGGTGTTGCCTTTGCTGGCGTTGTTTGCTGTCTCCCTGCTCGATGATATGCGTGGCTTGCCGGTGCGCTTGCGCCTGTCGGCGCACGTCGTTGCCGCCGTCATTCTGGTGTTCGGTTCCGGCATCGTGGCTCAGAGTGCCATGCTGGCTTTGATCGCAGTGCTGGGCGTGGTGTGGATGACCAACCTTTATAACTTCATGGATGGTTCGGACGGCTTGGCCGGAGGCATGACGTTGTTCGGTTTCACCATGTATGGCTTCGCAGCGCTGATGCATGGCGATGAGATTCAGGCCATGTTGAATTTTTCCATTGGCGGCGCAGCACTCGGGTTTCTGTATTACAACTTCTATCCGGCCAGGGTGTTCATGGGGGATGCCGGCTCCATCCCGCTGGGTTTTCTGGCTGCCGCGATGGGGCTGTGGGGCTGGCAGCAGGGGCACTGGCCCGCCTGGTTTCCTTTGTTGGTGTTTTTCCCGTTTGTGGCGGATGCCACAGTCACGCTGGCCAAACGTACGGTGCGTGGGGCAAAAATTACCGAGGCGCATCGTGAGCACTATTACCAGCGTCTGGTGCAAATGGGCTGGGGGCATCGCAATGTCGCACTGCTTGAATATGCGCTGATGTTTGCGGCCGGAGTTTCGGCGATATGGGGCATACGTCAGCCCACTGAATGGTCGTGGTATCTTTTCTTGCTATGGGGCGGCATTTACGCATTATTGATGCTGGTTCTGGATAACCGCTGGCAAGCATTTCAACGAGGAAGGCATGGCTAGGTTAAATATGCGCACCTTATTGGCGATGCTGCACGATCTGGCTGCGGCGGCGCTTGCCTGGAGCTTCGCCTACCTGTTGCGTTTCAATTTCGAGCCGCCGCCCGATTTCATTGACGAGATGGTCCGCACCCTGATTTGGGTGACGCCGCTGCAAGGCGTGATCTTCTGGCGTTTCGGCCTGTACCAGGGGCTGTGGCGCTATGCCAGCGTGACCGATTTGCGCCGAATATTTCTGGCCGTGTTGATGGCTGCCGCGCTTATTCCATTGGTGTTGTGGATGTTCCGCGTCAGCGCCGTGGTGCCGCGTTCGGTGCTGATAATCAATCCCGTGCTGTTGCTGCTCATCATGGGTGGCAGCCGTCTTGTATACCGCCTGTGGAAAGAGCAGGGCTTATATCGCAACATCAGACTGGATGGGGAGCCGGTGTTGGTGCTGGGAGCGGGCGATGCGGCGGTCAGCCTGTCCAAGGAACTGGCGCGCAGCCACGACTGGCGGTTGGCCGGGTTCCTTGACGACGACTCCGGCAAGCGCGGACGCGTGTTGAATGGCATCAAGGTGCTGGGCGCGCTCGATGAATTGCCGCAATGGGCGGAGCGGTTGGGTGTGAGGCAAGCCATCATTGCTATGCCATCCGGCTCGCATGTGGTACGCAGGCGCGCAATCGAAATCTGCAACCAGGCCGGGATCAAGGTGCTGACAGTGCCATCGTTCGATGATCTGTTGAGCGGACGTGTTGCCATCTCGCAATTGCGTGCCGTGGAACTGGACGACCTGCTGGGGCGTGATCCGGTGACGCTGGATGACGCCGGACTGCATGAATTGCTCACCGGCAAGGCCGTGCTGGTGACCGGTGCGGGTGGGTCCATCGGTTCCGAATTGTGCCGCCAGATTGCCCGTTTCAATCCGGGTGCGCTCATTTTGTTCGAGCAAAGTGAATTTGCGCTGTACACCATCGAACAGGAACTGCACACGACCC
>JAGWMH010000219.1 GCA_028871775.1 Betaproteobacteria bacterium | reverse complement strand
CTCCACCCAGGATTCCTCGTCAAACGCCAATCGGATAGCGGCAGCATGTCTGGCTGCACTGCTAGCGACAACCGGTTTGGCAGGGGGCACGACGTCCTGTTGCGAGGTTACTGCGGCAACCGGCTTGGCAGGGGGCACAGCGGGCTGCTGCACGGTCACTGCGGCAGTTTGCGGCGTTTTCGCCACCTCCGTATCGGGGACTGCCGGAGCGGGCAGCGCCGCAGCAGGCGCCGGCGTTTCCACATGTGATGCTTTTGGCGCTTTGGGTGCTTTTGGTGCGCCTGGCGCATTACCGTGCAGCCAGGCGAACAAGGCCAATGCGGCGGCAACAGCGAGCGCCGCCGCCAGCCAGAGGATATTGGGTTTGCGCGCCGAATAAACATCCGGGAAGGGTACTTCCGCCAGTGTATTTGCGATTGCTGGCGCGGCCTGCACAACCGCTCCCGGCAGTGCGTCCAGTAAAGGGGCGGGGTCGAGCTGCAGCAATCTGGCATAGCTGCGCACGAAGCCGCGCACGAAGGTGATTTCCGGCAGGCGCGCGAAATCGTCCGCCTCCAGCGCCTCAATCTGGCGCGGAGCGAACTTCAGGCGATTGGCCACATCGGCCACGCCCAGGCCGAGGCGGGTGCGCGCTTCGCGCAGCACCGCGCCCACGCTGGCCGGCTGCGCCGCAATGCTGCCCGGGGCGTCGCCTGGAATATCATCCGGCTGGTTGTCTGTCATTGTCCATGCAGCATCAATTGGGTTTCACGCGAGTCGGGAAAGCGCTTGCGCAATTGAAACGCATAACTTTCCTCAGCATTTTTATCGCCCAGCCTGCGCTCGATGCGCACCGCCAGCCACAGGTTTTCGGCGGTCATGGAAGAGGGTTCACTGGCCTGCGCAAAGCGCATGAAATAGGATTTCGCGCCCGCATAGTCGCTGTTGGCAAAGCTCATGTCGGCCAGGCCCAGCAGCGCTTCCGGCATGTTGGGCCGAAGTTTCAGGGCCTTTTGCAGAAATTCCTCGGCATCCCTGTTATTGCCGCCCTTCTTGGAACACACCCCGGCGTTCAAGTAGGATTTTTCCGGCGTGGCGTAAAGCGGATTCTTCAGCGCCGCCATGAAGTGCTTGATCGAATCGCGCTCCTTGCCGCGCTGGCAGAGGAACCAGCCATAATTGTTATGCGCATCCGAATTGCTGTCATCCAGACGCAGGCTGTGCTGGAAATCCTCTTCTGCCTGCCGGTCCTCGTGCAGTGCCATATTCACCAGTCCGCGCACGTTGTAGGCCGGCGCGTAGCCGGGCTCGGCCCGCAGCGCCTTGCCCAGCTCTTCCAGCGCCACGCCAAGCTGGGTGCGTTCGTAATAACTTGCCGCCAGTTCGGTGTGCACCTTGGCACTGGCCTGCGTGCGTGTGAGGGTCTGCTGGCCGGATGAGTCGGCCGGCTGCGTGGCGCATCCCGCCAGGCCCAGGGCAAACATCATCCCCGCTACCAGCCCCGGGTACGAAAGCAATCTCATGTGCGAACCTCCATCAATTGGTGCGTTCTTTTGGTTTTGTCCTGCACCTGCCCCGCCAGTTGCCCGCAGGCCGCCGCGATGTCGTCGCCGCGCGTCTTGCGCGTGGTGGTCACGATGTCGGCCTGCATCAGCACATCGCGGAAACGGCGCACCGCCTCTGCGCCGGAGCGCCGGTAATGCGTTTGCGGAAAAGGGTTGAACGGGATCAAATTGAACTTGCACGGCACGTCGCGCACCAGCGCAGCCAGCTCACGCGCCTGCTGCGCGCTGTCATTCACGCCCTCCAGCATCACATACTCGAAGGTGATGAAATCGCGCGGCGCGCGCTCCAGGTAGCGCCGGCACGCCGCCATCAATTCGCGCAGCGGATACTTCTGGTTGACCGGCACCAGCACATTGCGCAGCGCATCGTTCGGCGCATGCAGCGACACCGCCAGCGCCACCGGGCATTCCTCGCGCAGGCGATCCATCGCGGGAACAATCCCGGAAGTGGATACCGTGACGCGGCGGCGCGACAGGCCATAGGCATTGTCATCCAGCATCAGGTGCAGCGCGCTCACGGTATTGTCGAAATTCAGCAGCGGCTCGCCCATGCCCATCAGCACCACGTTGCTGACCGGCCAGTTGCCATCCTCATCCTTGCCAAGTTCGCAGTTGGCCCACCACAACTGGCCGATGATTTCCGCCACGCTCAGGTTGCGGTTGAAGCCCTGCTTGCCGGTGGAGCAGAACGAGCAATCCAGCGCGCAACCCGCCTGAGTCGAGACGCACAGTGTGCCGCGCGATTCTTCGGGAATGAACACTGCTTCCACCGCGTTGCCCGTCCCCACATCCAGCAGCCACTTGCGCGTGCCGTCGTCGGATAATTCCTCGCGCATCACATTGGGCACCTGCACGCAGGCTTGCTGCTTGAGCTTGCTGCGCAGCGATGCGGCGAGGTCGCTCATCGCATCGAAATCGGACTCCCCCGCCTTGTGCAGCCAGCGCAGCACCTGGCGCGCGCGAAAGGGCTTCTCGCCCTGCGCGGCAAACCAGGCAGCCAATTGCTCAGCATCAAGGTTGAGGAGATTGGTTTTTGTCATCGTTATAAACCTATTGCGCAGCCCGATTGCTGCGTCGCGTGCTCGCTCAATCCTCGCCTACCTGCGAGGTATGTCTCGTCTTTCACTGCGCGGCTCCTTGCACTCAGGCTGCTCATCACGATTTCTAACGATGACCAAGCATCAACGGGAGTGGATGTTCTTCGGCGCAAAGAAATAGGCGATCTCGGCCTTCGCGTTCTCGGCGGAATCCGAACCATGCACCGCATTGGCATCGATGCTGTCGGCGAAGTCGGCGCGGATGGTGCCCTTGTCGGCCTTCTTCGGGTCGGTCGCGCCCATCAGATCGCGGTTTTTCAGAACCGCGTTCTCGCCTTCCAGCACCTGGATCATCACCGGGCCGGAAATCATGAAATTCACCAGATCCTTGAAGAACGGGCGCTCACGGTGCACCGCGTAAAAGCCTTCCGCCTCGGTGCGGGTCAGGTGGCGCATCTGCGCGGCAACAATCTTCAGGCCGGCATTCTCAAAGCGTGTGAAAATCTGGCCGATGACATTCTTGGCAACGGCATCGGGTTTGATAATAGACAAAGTACGTTCAACAGCCATGCTTTTATTCTCCAAACGGTTAAAGTTAATCAGGAATTTCGAATTCGTGATTCTATCAGGCTTTGCCTGCCGTGTCGCAGCCGGGATGCGTCCTCCGCGCACGGTGAATATGCCCAATAGGCAGGCAGGCTGCCATAGGCCGAAATACATAGGCAATCCGGCATATTGACTGTCCGCGGGAATACTGGAACACTGCGCGCCATGGTAGGAAAATCCAACTATCCAGAAAAATTCGAACCTCGCCCCTTTGAATTAGCACATTCAGGGATACTCCCGCGCCTGCGACGTGTCCGTACCCCTCAGGGGTGCCGCTCAATTCCGCCACATTAGCCCTTTCTTGCCATGGCCACAGGTCAGGAACTTGCCCTTCAACTTCTCCCTCTC
>JAGWMH010000006.1 GCA_028871775.1 Betaproteobacteria bacterium | reverse complement strand
CCAGGTAGTTCCGGGTTACCGGCCACCACATGGTGGCCGCTTAAAAAAAACTACTGCGAAGCGATGATGCTGCGTTGGAAACCGGCTCAAAATGCTCATTTACTATGAGTAAACTCCGCTTTCTCGCCGTTTTCTGCCTTGCCTGATCGCTTCTCGCTACGTTTTTTAATCTATATGCTCAGTCAACAAACAACGAGCTGACCGACTCCTCCGCATTGATGCGGCGCATGGTCTCGGCCATCAGCTCCGCCACGCTCAACTGGCGGATGCGTTTGCAGTTGCGCGCTTCTTCGCGCAACGGGATGGTATCGGTCACCACCAATTCGTCCAGCGCGGAATTGCTGAGGCGCCCGATCGCGGGGCCCGACAGCACCGGATGCGTGCAGTATGCCAGCACCCGCTCCGCACCCTTTTCCTTGAGCGCATCGGCAGCCTCACACAGGGTGTTGGCGGTATCCACCATGTCGTCCATGATCAGGCAGGTGCGGCCCACTACATCGCCGATGATGTTCATCACTTTCGCCACGTTCGGCTTGGGGCGGCGTTTATCAATAATCGCCAGATCCGCATCCATCTGCTTAGCCAGTGCCCGGGCCCGCACCACGCCGCCCACGTCCGGCGACACCACGACCAGGTTCGGGTAGTTGTGCTTCCACACATCCGACAGCAGGATCGGGCTGGCATAGATGTTGTCCACCGGGATGTCGAAAAAACCCTGGATCTGGTCCGAGTGCAAATCCATGGTCAGCACGCGGTCCACACCCACGCCGCTCAGCATGTTCGCCACCACCTTGGCGGTAATCGCCACGCGCGCGGAGCGCGGGCGGCGGTCCTGCCTGGCATACCCCAGATACGGCAGCGCGGCAGTGATCCGTCCTGCTGAAGCGCGTTTCAACGCATCCACCATCACCAGCACTTCCATCAACGTGTCGTTGGTCGGGGCGCAGGTTGATTGCAGCACAAACACATCCTTGCCGCGCACGTTCTCGAGAATCTCGACCATCACCTCGCCGTCGGAAAAACGGCCAACGGTAGCCCGTCCCAGGCGGATATCAAGATACCGCGCCACATCTTCTGCAAGCTTAGGATTGGCATTGCCGGTAAATACCATCAAGCTGTCGTAGGACACGTGGACTCCTCAAGGCAGAATTAAAATGGGCGCAAGCGCCCATGCAAAAAACAACCAGCAAAACTGGCTGGGGAGGTAGGGATCGAACCTACGAATGCCGGAATCAAAATCCGGTGCCTTACCACTTGGCGACTCCCCAAGAAACTTAACCTATGGCGTGGCAAAATCCCGCAGCGGATGGTGCGGCAAGCCGCGCGCCACGATGCCGCGCATGTCCGGCGGCAACTGCTCCAGCACCGCCTGCGCTTGCCCTGCGCTGGCAAATTCGGCAAAAACGCACGCGCCGGAGCCTGTCATCCGCGCCTCGGCAAACCGGCCCAGCCAGGAAAGGTGCCGCGCCACTTCCGGATATAAACTGCACACTACCGGCTGCAGATCGTTATGCAATGCCCGTAGCGAAAGGTCGCGAATTCTGAGGGAAATCGTATCCCGTGTCAATTCAGGATGCGCAAAAATCTGTGCCGTGGCGACGTGCACGGGCGGGAACAGCACCACATACCAGGCGTCCGGCAGGGGGTAGGCCTGTAACTGTTCGCCCACGCCCTCGGCAAAGGCATTTTCGCCGAACACGAACACCGGCACATCCGCGCCCAAGGATAGCCCTAGCCGCATCAGCCGTTCGCGCGACAACCCCAGTTGCCACAGCCGATTCAGCGCCAGCAGCGTAGTGGCCGCATCGGAACTGCCGCCGCCCAGGCCGCCGCCCAGCGGAATGCGCTTTTCCAGCGCGATATCCACACCCAGCGGACAGCCGCATTCCTGTTGCAGCAGGCGCGCAGCGCGCACGCACAAGTCCTGTTCCTGCGGCACGCCATCCAGTGCGCTGATGCGACGCACCGCTCCGTCTTCGCGCAGCGTGAAATGCAGCGTGTCGCCGAAATCAATGAAGCGGAACAGGGTTTGCAGCAGGTGGTAGCCATCGGCCCTGCGCCCCACCACGTGCAGGAACAGGTTGAGTTTTGCCGGCGCCGGACAGCTTATTGAATTTCCCATTCGTCGATCAGCAATTGGATTTCCACTTCCTCGCGTTGCATGGTCAGGCGCAGCGGCAAGCTGTCCGGCGCTTGTGCCGCATAGCGGGTATAACGTATCGCCCAGCCGTCCTGGCGCAGCATGCTCACCTGCCCGTTCGCATCGTGTTCGATGCCCGCATTGCTCTCCGGTGCAGACAGCGCCAGCACCCAGTAACGCAAGCCTTCCAGCGGCAAGCGCCAGCCCAATACCCGCTGCGTCAATTCCTCGGTATCGCGCGCGGCATAGTGTTTATCGGATGTGTCCAGCACCACGCCCTGCGCATCGCGGCCAATGCGCGCCATGGTCTGTCCAAGGGGGGTGAACAGCAAAATCTCATCCACCACGCTGCGATGCGACCAGCGCACACCGGCGGAAGTCCGCTCGCCATCATGCCTGATGGCAAGCCGCCCGGTCAGGGCAAACACCGCCTGTTCCGCCTGCGCAGGTCGCGCAACCGGCTGGGGTGCAGGCGGCGCCGAGGCGCAGCCGACCAGCACTCCGGCACTCAACCAGCAGGGAAGCAGAAAAAACAGTCTGCGCATCAGGGCAGGAATCGCTTCATCGCTTCCTGCAATACCGCGTTATCAGGGTGCGATTTCAGCGCATCGTCCCATACTTTTTTCGCCTCGACTTTTTCGCCCTGCACCCATAACACCTCGCCCAGATGCGCGGCGATTTCCGGATCAGGGTTGGCGTTGTAGGCACGGCGCAGAAATTCCAGGCTCTTGGGAATATTACCGAGGCGGTAATACCCCCAACCCACGCTGTCGATGATGGCGAAATCATTCGGGGCAAGCTGGTTGGCCTTCTCCACCAGTTGCATTCCCTCCTGCACGCGCTCGTTGCGCTCCAGCAGGCTGTAGCCCAGCGCGTTGTAGGCTTGCGCGTTATCAGGCCTGAACTGGATCACTTTGCGCATCATTTGCTCAAATACTTCATGCTTGCCGATCTGGTCTGCCAGCATTGCCGCTTCATACAACAGGTCGGGATGGTTGGGCAATTTTTCCAGCCCTTGCGTCAACACCTGGTAGGCCGCTTCGGGCTGCTTTGCTTCGCGCAGGATCTGCGCCTCGATCGACATCAGTTGCACACGCTGCTGGTTGTTCTGGACAACGGTCTGGTGCAGGTAATCACGCGCCTCATCCAGCTTGCCCGTCTTGTAGAGCAGATAGGCCGCACGCAGGCGTGCGGCATAGACATACTCGCCATCCTGCACCTTGCGGTAATTTTGCAGCGCCTCTTCACTGTTCTTTTTCGCCTCGCCCAACTGGCCGAGATAGTAATACACCGTGTCCTCGTCTTTCTTGCCCTTGGCAAGCGCCTGCCGCAATCTGCTTTCCGCCTGCTCCAGCTCGCCCATCTGCAGGGACAACATTGCCACCGCAAATGCCAGCTCGGCATTCTCCGGATGCGCATTGAGCAGCCGCTGGAATTCGGTGCGCGATTCGGCATATTGTTTTTGCTCCAGCAACATGCGGGCGTAAAACAAGCGTACATCGGCAGCCTCCGGATAGGCTACCAGGTGTTTTTTCAGCAGCGCCAACGCCTCCTGGGGCGACTCACGCTGCAGCAACTGCGCTTCAAACAGCACAGCCATCTCCCACTCCGCCTGCAAAGCACGTGCCTTGCGTACTTCATCCAGGGCCACTTCACGTTTGCCTGCGGCTTCTGCCGCCTGCGCCAGCACCATGTGTCCCTCGGCCACGCGCGGATAAGGCCGGGTCAGCTCACGCAGCAGGTCAAAGACGGCAATCTTGTCCGGCTGCTGCACAAAAAAGGGATAAATCTGCATGAGTGCATGCCCGACCCTGCCCGGATGGGCCGCCAGCATATCCGCGAGATACGGGCGCGCTTCATCCAGCCTGCCTCCGCCTATCAGCATCAGGGACAGCATCTGTTTCGCCTCCAGCGATGCGGGCTCCAATTCCAGCCATAGCTTGAATGCCTCCACCGCCTTGTCCATTTCGTGTGCGTTGTAAGCCAGATGTGCGGCGCGGCGCGCCACACGGGGATCGCGTGTGGAAGCGGCCAGCTTCATATAAATCTGTGCGGCCATTTCCGGTGCGCCGCGCTGGCTTGCCACGTCGCCCAACATGAATTCGTAAAGCATTTGCCTGGTCAACTCCACCTGGGGCAGGTCCAGCGATTTTTCTGGCTTCTCCGCCTGGGGTTCCGGTGTTGCCACCTGTTCTACGGCCGGCCGTGGCGCGTGAGCGCAGGCCGCCAGCAACAGGGAAAAAATAATCGCGCTACGTTTGAAGATCATCATATGGGCAGCTCTATAATTGACATGTTTTTGTTCAAGGCGTTGTTCGACTCAAGCACCGGCAAAAAATTCAACCTTTCAAAACTGCATTGGGCATCAAGTATCCATATTAGGTTATATTGTGCCCTTATCACAACCCGCAAACACAATAGCGCATGTCCGACGCAGCACCGCCAACCCTGTCCGCACACAACCTGAGCCGCCGTTTCGGCCAGCGCGAGGTAGTCCATGGTGTGTCGCTGGAGCTCAGGCGCGGTGAGGTGCTTGGCCTGCTCGGCCACAACGGCGCGGGCAAAAGCACCACGCTGCAAATGCTCACCGGCGCGCTGATGCCGCATTCCGGCCAAATCGAGATATGCGGTTTCGACCTCGCCCGCCAGCCCATGCAGGCCAAGGCGCGCGTCGGTTTTCTGCCGGAAACACCCCCGCTGTACCGGGAAATGAGCGTGGACGACTACCTGCTGTTCTCCGCCAGACTGCACCGGGTGCCGCATATCCAGATCGCCGTTGACCTGGCTGAAACCAGGCGCCGCTGCGGCTTGCAGGACTGCGGCAAAAAAATCATCGGCACCCTTTCCAAGGGCTATCGGCAGCGCGTCGGCATCGCGCAGGCGATTATCCACCAGCCGGAGGTCATCATCCTCGACGAGCCCACCGTCGGCCTCGACCCGGCGCAGATTCGCGACATCCGCGCACTGATCCGCGAGCTGGGCGACGCGCACAGCGTCATCCTTTCCACCCACCTGCTGGGTGAAGTGGAAAGCATTTGCGACCGCGTCGAAATCATGCACCATGGCCGTATTATTTACGGCGACAGCAGCGTCAAAATGCAGCAATACGGCCATCAGCCCGGCTTTATCGTCACCCTGATGGCGCCGCCCGGACTTTTGGAGCTGCAAGCCATTGCCGGAGTGCAGCAAGCGGAGCAACTCTCCGCCACGCAATTCCGCATCCTGCACACGCCCGACTCCGACCCCGGCAGCACATTACTCGCGCTTGCCGCGCAAAATGGCTGGCAGGCGAAACAGCTGGTGCCGCTGCAAGCGCGGCTGGAGGATGTATTCGTGCAAATCACCGAAAACCAATGATCCTCACCATCGCACGCAAGGAATTCCGCAGCCTGTTCGCCACGCCATCGACCTGGCTGATTCTGGGCGCGCTGCAATTCATCTTTGCCTGGTTCTTTCTGGCGCGACTTGACGCCTTCCTGCAAGTCCAGACGCAACTGGCGCAGCTCGCCAATGCGCCCGGCGCCACCCAGGCCGTGGCCGCGCCGCTGTTCGGCACCATCGCGCTGATCATGATGATGCTGGTGCCGGCATTCACCATGCGCCTGATCGCCGAGGAACGGCGCAACCAGACCCTGACGCTGCTGCTGACCGCACCGGTTTCCAGCATGCACATCGTGCTGGGCAAGTACCTCGGACTGCTGCTGTTCCTGCTGCTGATCATCGCGGATTGCGCCCTGCTGGTGCTGGTGCTGACCGCAGGCACGCAACTGGACACCGGCCTGGTGCTCAGCAACGCGCTGGGGCTGCTGCTGCTCACTGCCAGCTACGCCGCGCTGGGGCTGTATGTTTCCGCGCTCACCGCGCAACCGGTGGTCGCCGCCATCGCCACGCTGGCCGCGTTGTTCGGGCTGTGGCTGGTGGAAGTCAGTGCGGTGGACAGCGACCATGCCTGGCGCGCGCTCGCCCCGACCGGCCATTTCCAGAGTTTCAACAGCGGCCTGCTGAACAGCGCCGACCTGGTTTATTTCGTGCTGTTCAGCGCAGCCTTCCTGTTGCTGGCGATACGGCGTGTGCATAACAACCGCATTTACGGCTGACATGGAATTCCCGCGCCCCAATCTGCTGCTCAAGAACCTCGCCTTCGCCGCGCTGTTGCTCGCCGCCGTGGTCACGCTGTATCTGCTCGCTGCGCGTTACCCGGTGCAGATGGACTTGACGCAAAGCGCCAGCAACAGCCTGGAAACCAGCAGCGTGGATGTGCTGAAACAACTGCCGGGCGAAATAAAACTCACGGTGTATGCCACCGGGCAGGATGCCCAGCTGGGCGACATCCGCAAGCTGATCCGCGATTTCGTCGCGCTCTACCAGCGCTACAAACCGGACATCGCGCTCGCCTTTGTCGACCCGGTAAAACAGCCGGAGGAAGCGCGCAAGGTCAACATCCAGGCCAACGGCGAAATGCTGGTGGAATACGGCGGGCGCGTCGAACACCTCACCCTGCTGAACGAACAGGCGCTCACCGGCGCACTGCTGCGCCTAGCGCACAGCAAGGACAAACTGCTGATGTACCTGGACGGGCATGGCGAGCGCAGGCTGGAAGGCATCGCCAACCACGACCTCGGCGAGTTCGGCAAGAAGCTGCGGCAGAACGGCTACCGCCTCGGCAGCCTGAACCTCGCGCTGGCGCAGGATGTGCCAAGCAACGCCAGCACGCTGATCATCACCCAGCCGCAGCTCGACCTGCTGCCGGGCGAAGTGGACAAGCTGCTGCGTTATGTGGAGCAGGGCGGCAACATCTTGTGGCTGGTGGATGCCGAGCCGCTGCACGGGCTGGAGCGGCTCGCCGAAAAACTGGGGCTGCTGCTCACCCCCGGCATCGTGATCGACCCGGCCGCCGAAGAGATGCGCGCCCCGGCGACCTGGGCGCTGGGTGCGGGTTATCCGCCGCATGCCGTCACGCAAAATTTCAACCTGATTACCGCCTTCCCGTCGGCGCGCGCCATCGGCTGGGAAGAAGGCAAGGAATGGCAGCACACCACGCTGGTGGAAGCCGCGCCGCGCGGCTGGGTAAGCAGCCGCACACTGCAAGGCAAGCCAAAATTTAACAAGGATAGCGACATACCCGGTCCGGTGACCATCGCGCTCGCCCTGCAACGCAACATCAATGACCGCGAACAGCGCGTCGTCATCGTCGGCAGCGGCTCATTCCTCGCCAACGCCTATTCCGGCAACGGCGGCAACATCGATCTCGGCATCAACATGGTGAACTGGCTGAGCAACGAAGAAAAACTCATCTCCATCCAGCCGCGCGCGGTAAAAGACGGCGCGGTCAACCTGAGCAAGACCCAGCTAGGCATCATCAGCGGCGGCTTGCTGATTGCCCTGCCGCTGCTGCTGGCGCTGGTGGGCGGCGTAATGTGGTGGCGCAGGAGGCGATAGATCAGCTACCGATTAGCAGAACATCTTTCCCACACCTGAATAATTGCCATGCCCGAACTCCCGGAAGTCGAAACCACCCTGCGCGGCTTGGCGCCGCATCTGGTCGGGCAACGCATCGCAGGTGTGGCGATTCGCCACCCGCAGTTGCGTTGGCCCATCCCCAGGAACCTTCCCAAACTGCTGCGCGACCAGACCATCCGCTCCATCAGGCGCCGCGCCAAGTACCTGCTCATCGAATGCGGCAACGGTACGCTGATCCTGCACCTCGGTATGTCCGGCAGCCTGCGCATGCTGCCTGCCGATACTCCCGCAGAAAAACACGACCACTTCGATCTGCTGCTGGCAAAAGGAGAGTTGCTGCGGCTGCGCGACCCGCGCCGCTTCGGTGCGGTGCTGTGGCGCGAGAGTGATCCCGCGCAGCACCCGTTGCTGGCGCGCCTCGGCGTGGAACCGCTGGAAAAGGAATTCGATGCGGCTTATCTGCACCGCGCCACGCGCAAGCGCAGCGCGGCGATCAAGCAGGTGCTCATGGATAGTCAGGTGGTCGTAGGCGTGGGCAACATCTACGCCAACGAGGCGCTGTTCCGCGCCGGCATCCGCCCGCAACTGGCAGCAAACCGGTTAAGCCTCGCGCGCTGCGCGCGGCTGGCGCAAGCGGTGCGCGAGACCTTGCGCGAAGCGATACGGCTGGGCGGCAGCAGCCTGCGCGACTACGTGGACAGCAATGGCAATCCCGGTTATTTCCAGCAGCACTACTGGGTGTATGGCCGTGCGGGCGAGCCCTGCCGCGTCTGCGGCACGCCCATCAAACAGATTCGGCAGGGGCAACGGTCAAGCTTTTATTGCCCGCGCTGCCAGTGATCCCGGGATATTCCCCGTCCTACTTAGCCGCCATCAGGCGTTCATACTTGGCCTGCAACTGCTCCCTGGTTTCCACATGGTTGGGGTCTTTGGGAATGCAATCCACCGGGCAGACTTCCACGCACTGCGGGGTATCGTAGTGGCCTACGCACTCGGTGCATTTGTCGGGATCGATGACGTAAATCTCATCACCCTGCGAAATGGCGCTGTTCGGGCATTCCGGCTCGCACACGTCGCAGTTGATACATTCGTCGGTAATCATCAATGCCATGCTTTTCTCCTGTAAATCAAGTTAATTTTTTCTCAATCAATTTTGCCGCCACCGAGGGCGAGACGAACTTGCTCACATCGCCGCCGAAGCGCGCAACTTCGCGCACCATGGAGGCGGAAATGAAAGTGTACTGTTCCGCCGGCGTCAAGAATACGGTTTCGACATCGGGATGCAGGCTGCGGTTCATTCCGGCCATCTGGAACTCGTATTCAAAATCCGACACCGCGCGCAAACCGCGCAACACCACGCGTGCATGCTGTGCGCGCACATAATCCATCAGCAGGCCGGAAAACCCCTCCACGCGCACATTGGCAAAACCCGCGAAGATTTCGCGCGCCATGCCCACGCGCTCCTCTATGCTGAACAGTGTGGCGCAGCGGCTTTCCGCCACTGCCACCACGACCTCATCAAACAGCCTGGCGGCACGGCGTACCACGTCCTCATGCCCGCGGGTAAGGGGGTCAAAGGTGCCGGGATAAATGACTCTGATCTTCTTCATGAATCTTGCACCTTTTGCAGCAATTGATAGTACACCTTGCCCGCCCTTGCGCGCTTCACCACTTCCCACGCCGCATCCGGCTCGAATGCCTCGCCGGTTTCGGCATACACCAACCCGTCCTCTGCCAGCCTGTCCGCCAGCAACGGCAGCACTTGGGGCAAATAGCCGCTCTGGAACGGGGGGTCGAGAAAGATCACGTCGTAGCGCCCGCCTTCCTGCCGCCGCGCAAATCCCGGTCCGTCTTCGCAGCGCAGCATTATATTGGAACAGGCCAGTTTCCTGCAATTTTCCTGCAAGGCGCGGAACGCAATCCGGTCGCTTTCCACCATCACCACTTCGCTTGCCCCGCGCGAGGCCGCCTCGAACCCCAGCGCCCCGCTGCCGGCAAACAGGTCCAGGCAGCGCCTGCCGGTGAGGTCTTGCCCCAGCCAGTTGAACAGGGTCTCGCGCACGCGATCCGGCGTGGGGCGCAAACCTGGTACATCGGGAAACTCGACCCAGCGGCGGCGGTATTCACCCCCGATGATGCGTACCTTATTTATTTTGCTGGTTCCGTTCTTGCTTCCGGTGCCCCGACAATCACGGTCGCCATCGCATCCGGGTTTATGCGCCGCCTGAAGGCGTCGTGAATTTGCGCAACCGTGACCTTGTCCACCTTGCCGGTAAAGTCATCGAGGTAGGTCAGAGGCAATCCGTAAAACCCGATGACGCTGAGGTATTCGAGTATCTTCTTGTTGCTGTCTATGCGCAGAGGAAAGCCGCCGATGATGTTCTGCTTCGCGGCCTGCAGTTCCTTTGCGGTCGGCCCCTTGGCGATGAATTCGCGCAACGTGGCGCGCACCAGTTGCAGCGCCTCGTCGGCCTGCTCTTTCTTGGTTTGCAGCCCGATCTGGAAGACACCCGGCTGCAGCGTCGGCAAGAAGTAGCTGTACACGTTGTAGGCCAGGCCGCGCTTTTCGCGGACTTCGTTCATCAGGCGCGACACGAAACCGCCGCCGCCCAGGATGTAGTTGCCCACATACAGCGGAAAATAATCCGGGTCATTGCGCGCCATGCCCGGCACGCCGATCAAGATGTGGCTCTGCGTGGCCGGGTGCGCGATGCGCTGCTCGCTGGCACTGATCTGCATGGTCACCGGCGGGATGCTTCCCGTCTCCCCGCCTTGCGGCAATTGCCCGGTGAGCTGTTGCGCAATGGCTTCGGCCCCGGCGCGCGTCACATCGCCCATGATGGAAATCACGGCGTCCCGGGCGAAATAATGGGCGCGATAGAAGGCCTCAATGTCGGCACGCTGGATTGTTTCCACGCCGGACACTTCCGGCGAAAAACCGTAAGGGTGGGTGCCGAATACAGCCTTGCCGAAGGCTTTTCCCGCAATGCTTTCCGGCTGGGTCTCGGCTTCCTTCAGGGATGCGATCAGGCGCGTTTTTTCGCGTGCCAGCACATTCTCCGGGAACAGCGGGCGTTGCAGCACGCGAGCCAGGATGTTCAGCGCCTGGTCGCGTTCCGCCGCGCTGCTCAGGGTGCGCAGCGACATCCCGGAACGGTCGGCATCGAAGCGCCCGCCCATCTGCGCACCGATGTCGGCCAGATTGCGTGCAATGTCGTCCTCGCTCATGCCTTCCGCACCGAGATCGAGCAAACCGTTCGTCAATCCGGCAAGACCGGCTTTTTCCGCCGTGTCGAAACTGCTGCCTGCGGCAAAATCCACCGCCACGTCCAGTATCGGCAAATCATGGTTTTCCACAAAATACACCTGCGCACCGCTTGGCGCCTGCCAGTGCTGGATTTGCGGGGTGGCCAGCGCAGCGCCGGAAAAGAACGCGGCGCAAGCCAATACAGCGGCAGTAAAAGATTTAGTGTGCATGCTGAGTCCCTCCCTTGGCATGCTTGTGCTCACCGGAAAGCGGTTGCGGATCGAGCGTGGCGACAGTCAGGTTGTCGTCTTTCAGAAATTCGCGCGCCACCTCCTGCACCTGTTGCGCCGTCACCGCTTGCAGTTTCTGCAGCATCAGCGGGATGTCCTTGTAGGACAGGCCGATGCTTTCCAGTTGCCCGATCTGCATCGCCTGGTAGAACACCGAATCGCGCTTGTACACTTCGCTGGCAGTCACCTGCGCCTTGACGCGCTTCAGCTCGTCCTCGTTCACGCCATCCTGCGCCAGCTGGGCAATCTGCGCGCGCAAGCCGGCTTCCAGTTCGGCCACGCTCTTGCCTTCGCTGGGCGTGCCTTCCAGCGTGAACATGCCCGGCCCGCGCGAGGTGGATTCGTAGCTCGCGCCGACGCTGCTGGCAAGCTGCTGCTCGCGCACCAGCGCCTTGTTCAGGCGCGCCGACTCGTTGCCGTCGAGCACCCCGACCAGCACTTCCAGTGCATAAGGCTGCCAATCCTGCGCCGGGTCGCGCAGCACCGGTGCATGGTAGGCCATCACCAGGCGCGGCAATTGCGCCGGCGCCTTGACCACGATGCGTTTCACCCCGAGCTGCGGCGGTTCGCTGAAATTCCTGCGCACCGGCAATTTGCGCGCCGGGATGCCGCCGTAGTAGCGTCGCGCCAGCGCGAATACCTCGCTGGCCTTGACGTCTCCCGCCACCACCAGCGTCGCATTGTTGGGCGCGTACCAGAGTCCATACCACGCCCGCGCATCGCCTGCGCCGAGCGCCTGCAAGTCGTTCATCCAGCCGATCACCGGATGGTGGTAGGGGTGTTCCTGATAAGCCGCCGCCATCAATTCTTCGGACAGCAGGGCTTGCGGTTCGTCGTCGGTACGCATGCGCCGCTCTTCCATGATGACTTTAATCTCCTTGCCGAATTCGGCATCGGACAACGACAGGTTATGCATGCGGTCGGATTCGAGCTGCATGGCGAGCGGCAATCTGGATTTGTGCAGCTGCTGGAAATAGGCGGTGTAATCGTAACTGGTGAAGGCATTCTCGCGCCCGCCCGCGGCGGCGATGCGCTTGGAAAACTCGCCTTTGGGCACGCTCTTGGTGCCCTTGAACATCATGTGCTCCAGCACGTGGGCAACGCCGGTAGTCCCGGTGCGCTCATCCATGCTGCCCGCGTGGTACCAGACCTGCTGCACCACCACCGGGGCACGATGGTCTTCCTTCACGATCACCTTGAGGCCGTTGTGCAGCGTCTGCTCGAACACCTCCGCATGTGCCGTAATGGCAGGAAGCAGAGCCAGGAGTACCAGATACTTCAGCAATCTTGCGCGCATTTTTATAGCCCAAACCGACTCAATCAGCATAGAATAAAGGCGGCGGCAACAGCCGCCGTGACAGACGCGCATTATGCGCTATTTCGTTGTCTTCCGACTAGCCCACACCATGTTTGGTTTCCTGAAAAAAACCCCTACTGACAACACGGCTGAGCCAGCCGTAGCCGATCAACGCGACCTGCCCGCATCCGAAAAGCGCGGCTGGCTCAGCCGGCTGAAGAGCGGGCTGTCGCGCACCGGCAGCCAATTGACCGACCTGTTCAGCCGCGGCGGCAAGATAGACGATGATCTGTATGAAGAGCTGGAGACCATCCTGATCACCGCCGATGTCGGCATGGATGCCACCCGCTTCCTGCTGGCCGAGCTGCACCACCAGGTCAGGGAGCACCGCTACACCGAAGCTGGCCAGCTCAAGGAGGCGCTGGCACAGTGCCTGCTCAAGCTGCTCAAGCCGCTGGCCCAGGCGCTGGATACCGGCACGCACCAGCCTTTCGTCATCATGCTGGCCGGAGTGAACGGTGCGGGCAAGACCACTTCCATCGGCAAGCTGGCAAAATATTTCCAGGGGCAGGGCAAGTCGGTGCTGCTGGCGGCGGGCGACACCTTCCGCGCCGCGGCGCGCGAGCAGTTGATGGAATGGGGGGCACGCAACAACGTCACCGTCATCGCCCAGCAGAGCGGCGACCCCGCCGCCGTGATTTACGATGCGGTGCAGGCGGCCGTGGCACGCAAGATAGACGTGGTGCTGGCGGACACCGCCGGACGCTTGTCCACCCAGGCGCACCTGATGGAAGAAATCAAAAAGGTCAAACGTGTCATCGCCAAGGCACTGCCGGACGCACCGCATGAAGTCTTGCTGGTGCTGGACGCGAATACCGGACAGAACGCGCTCTCCCAGGTCAAGGCATTCGACGCGGCGCTGGGCGTCACCGGGCTGGTGCTCACCAAGCTGGACGGCACCGCCAAAGGCGGGGTGATTGCCGCCATCGCCAGGGCGCATCCCATCCCGGTGCGTTTCATCGGCGTGGGCGAAGGGCTGGATGACTTGCGCCCGTTTGCGGCGGAAGACTTCGTCGCGGCACTGCTGGGATTGGGCGAATGATCCGTTTCAATCAGGTTTACAAGCGCTATCCCGGCGGTTATGAGGCGCTGAAAAACGTCAGCTTCGAAATCTCCGAAGGCGAGATGGTGTTCCTCACCGGCCATTCCGGCGCAGGCAAGAGCACCCTGCTCAATCTCATCCCGGCCATCGAGCGGCCCAACAGCGGCAGCGTGCTGGTCAAGGGACAGAACGTCGGCTCGCTCAAGGGCGGGGCGCTGCCCTATCTGCGCCGCAACCTCGGGCTGGTTTTTCAGGATCACAAGCTGCTGTTCGACCGCAGCGTGTTCGACAACGTGATGCTGCCGCTGCAGATCTGCGGCTTCGATCACCGCGAAAGCGCCAAGCGGGTGCGCGCCGCGCTCGACAAGGTGGGCCTGCTGCCGCGCGAAAAGGCCAACCCCATCGCGCTGTCCGGCGGGGAACAACAGCGCCTGTGCATCGCCCGCGCCATCGTCAACCGCCCCTCCATCCTGCTGGCGGACGAACCGACCGGCAACCTCGATACGGACTATGCCGCCGACATCATGGGCATCTTCAAATCGTTCCATCAGGTCGGCGTCACCCTGCTGATCGCCAGCCACGATGAAAACACCCTGCGCCGGTTTGGGGCGCGCACACTGACGCTGAAGCATGGGGAATTGCAGCCATGAGAAGCTGGCTGGTACAACATGTCCGCGTGCTGCTGTTCACCCTGCGCCGCCTCCGCGCCACACCGGTATCCAGCCTGCTGAACATTCTGGTCATCGGCATCGCGCTCAGCCTGCCGGCAGGCATGTATGTGCTGTTGCAGAATGTACAGAGCCTGGCCGAACAGGTGGCCGGCACGCCGCAGATCAGCGTGTTCCTGAGCATGGACGCCAGCCGCGACGACATCGCCCGCATCGGCAAACAATTGAAGCAGCACGAGGCAGTGGGGCAGGCCGAATTCGTGTCGCGTGAGCAGGCGTTGGAGCAGATCAAACGCACCACCGGGCTGACGGATGTAATCGGCGGGCTGACGCAGAACCCGCTGCCGGATGCCTTTGTTGTTTACCCGAAAAAACTGGATTCACAGGCGCTGGAAGCCCTGCGCAATGAATTGCAGAAATGGCCCCGGCTGGAGCATGTGCAACTGGATTCGGCCTGGGCGCGCAAGCTGGAAGCGCTGCTCAGGTTCGGCCGGCTGGCGGTGCTGATTCTCGCCGTGCTGCTCAGCTTCGCGCTGGTGGCCGTCACTTTCAACACCATCCGCCTGCAAATCCTCACCCGGCGCGATGAGATCGAGGTGTCCAAACTGATCGGCGCCACCAATGCCTTCATCCGCCGGCCATTCCTGTATTTCGGCCTGTTGCAGGGCCTGCTGGGCGGTGTAGCGGCGTGGCTCATCGTCGTTGCCAGCGTGCACCTGCTCAACGGCAGCCTCGCCGGGCTGGTGCAACTGTATGCCAGCAACTTCACCCTGCGCCCCCCTTCCGCAGATAACACCCTCGCCCTGCTGGGTTTCTCCGCCTACCTCGGCTGGCTGGGCGCCTGGCTGTCGGTGGCGCAGCACCTGTGGCGGGCTGAGCCGCACTAAAAGGCCAAGAGCTAGGCTCGGGAATCTTTTTTTACTCTGGCACTCGAACCGCGAGAGTGCTAGTATTCCCCCACAAGGAGATTGCAACCATGAATCATGCATTGGCATTACCGTTACCCTCTGCCGTTGGCAGCCTGGAAAGCTATATCCAGACGGTAAACCGTTTTCCCATGCTGACGCAGGAGGAAGAGTTCGGGTTGGCAACCCGCTTCCGTCAAAATAACGATCTGGAGGCGGCGCGCCAGCTTATCGTATCCCATCTGCGCCTGGTGGTCAGCGTGGCGCGCGGCTACGCCGGTTACGGGCTGCCACAGGCAGACCTGATACAAGAGGGCAATATCGGGCTGATGAAGGCAGTCAAGCGCTACGATCCGGAACGCGGCGTGCGCCTGGTGTCGTTTGCGCTGCACTGGATACGCGCTGAAATGCACGAATACATCCTGCGCAACTGGCGTCTGGTCAAGATCGCCACCACCAAGGCACAGCGCAAGCTGTTCTTCAACCTGCGCAGCATGAAGCAGGGATCGGCATCGCTCAAGCCACAGGAAGCGCAAGCCATCGCGCGCGAACTGAATGTCAGCACCAGCGACGTGGCAGAAATGGAAGCCCGTTTCAATGGCCATGAAGTGGCACTGGAACCCGGGGCGAATGACGAGGATGACAGCTATGCGCCCATTGCCTACCTGGCCGCCGCTACGGAAGACGAACCCTCCCGCCTGCTGGAACAGAAACAGCTGGAAACGCTGAACAGCGCAGGCCTGGCACAAGCACTGGCAGGGCTGGATGAACGCAGCCGCCGCATCATCGAGGCGCGCTGGCTGCGCGAAGGCGAAACCGCGACGCTGCACGAACTGGCGGACGAGTTCGGCGTATCAGCCGAACGCATACGCCAGATCGAGCAAAAGGCGATGGCAAAAATGCAGACTGCGCTGACATCTGCCAGCTAAGAGGCAGGCAGTAAAAAAGCCGCAGGATGTTTCTGCGGCTTTTTTTATTTCACCACCCTGAGGCGCGGCTTGTCCGGGGGGGGATTTTCAGGCGGCTTGCCGCCATCATCACCGCCGGGCGGCGTCGGCGCAGATTCCTGCCCCTGGAACACCAGTCCCTGGCCCGTTTCCTTGGCGAAGATTCCGATCACCGCAGCCATCGGCACGACGATCTCGTGCGGCACGCCGCCAAATCGTCCGCCGCAGGTAATTTCGTCGTTGCCCAAGTGCAGGTTTTTCACCGCATCCACGCTCAGATTGAGCACGATCTCGCCATCCTTGATGTAAGCCATCGGCACCCGCGTTGCCTCATCCACCCGCACCGCCAGATAGGGGGTCAGGCCGCTATCGGCACACCAGTCGTAAATTGCGCGTAACAGGTAGGGCTTGGTGGATAAATCGCTCACTTGCGCATCGCTTTTTCCGCGGGTGTCATCGCCTCGATATAGGCCGGGCGCGAAAACAGCCGCTCGGCATACTTCATCAGCGGTGCCGCATCCTTGTCGAGCTGGATGCCATAATGGTCCAGCCGCCACAGCAACGGCGCGATTGCCACGTCAAGCATGGAGAATTCATCACCCAGCATGTATTTCTGCTTGGCAAATACCGGGGCAATCTGCGTCAAATTGTCGCGCACTGCTTGACGCGCCTTGTCGGCGACTTTTTGCGCACCGTGTTCGATGGGGCCTATATGGCAAAACAACTCATTTTCAAAGCGGTGCAGGAACAGCCGCGCGCGCGCGCGCATCACCGGATCAGCCGGCATCAGCTGCGGGTGCGGGAAGCGCTCATCGATATATTCGTTGATGATATTGGCCTCATACAGAACCAGGTCGCGTTCCACCAACACCGGCACCCTGTTATATGGGTTCACCACCGCAAGATCTTCCGGCTTGTTGAACATGTCCACATCAATGACCTGAAAGTCCATGCCTTTTTCAAACAAGACGATGCGGCAACGTTGGCTGAACGGGTCGGTTGTTCCCGAGTAAAGCGTCATCATGGCGCGGCTCACTCCTTGATCAGGTGGTTGCGACGCTTCGCCCCACACACCGGTATAAACCCAAACTCCACCACACTAACCAGGGTGGCAGATGGCGCCGGCATAGTGCCCGAACCGTAATTGCTATTAGAAACCATTACATATCTCCGTATAATATTTTCAGCACAAGCCACATCGTAAGGGACCGGTGCGACAATGAAAAGCGGATGATGTCCAGTTTGAAAAATAAAGTCAACTCCACAAACCGGACGAGCTCTAACTTTGTCCCGCAACTGGCTGAGTGGAGCGAATGCCATATTTCCTGCCTGACGCTGTGCGGCGCGTCCATAACGGGAACGAGATTTTGCGACCGTTTGTTGACTTGGAATGAGCGGCTGCTTTAAAGTACTGGCCGTTGTTCAATAATGGAGACATCAATGAGTACTCGTTATCTGGTTATGTTGGCAGCAGGTTTGGTTTTTGCAGGTAACGCGCTCGCCGAGAGCGGTGAGGTGCTGGCGAAGAACAGCAACTGCATGACCTGTCACGCAGTTGACAATAAGCTGCTTGGCCCGCCTTTCAGGGAAGTCGCCGCAAAATACAAGAATGACAAGGGCGCGCAAGCCGCGCTGGAAAAGAAGGTGCGTAGCGGCGGTGCTGGTGTATGGGGCAAAATGCCCATGCCGGCCACAGCCATGTCGGTAAGCGACGGAGACATCAAGGGTATCGTACAGTGGGTGCTGTCGCTTAAGTAGGCGTCCGCTTCACGCATGAAGCGGCAAGGCCAGAACATGGGGCGCCTGCTGGTAAGCTGGCCGTATTTTTATCACTCCGCCAACCGCTTTCCCAGGGTCAGCGAACCAGGAATATAGTCGCCAGCCCCAGGAAAATAAAGAAACCGCCGCTGTCGGTGATGGCGGTGATCATCACGCTGGAGCCGATGGCCGGGTCGCGCCCAATTTTCTGCATGAAGAGCGGAATGGCCATTCCTACGGTTGCTCCCACCAGCAGGTTAAGCAGCATCGCTCCGGTCATCACGATGCCGAGTGCTGCGCTGTGGTACAGGAAGTATGCGAACAAACCGGCAATTCCACCCCACAACAGACCATTAAATCCGCCAACCGCCAGTTCCTTGAGCAGCAGCCTGCGCGCATTGCCCTGGGTGATTTGCCCCAAGGCCAGCGAGCGGATGATAATGGTAGTGGTTTGATTCGCCGAGTTGCCGGCAATGCCCGCGACGATGGGCATCAGTGTGGCCAGCGCGACGAATTTTTCTATCGTGCCTTCAAAGCTGCCAATCACCCGTGAAGCAAAGAAGGCGGTGCAAAGATTCAGTGCCAGCCACACCCAGCGGTTTTGCGCGCTCTTCCATACCGAGGCAAAAATATCTTCCTCTTCGCGCAAACCGGCCATGTTCAAAACGTCGCTTTCCGATTCGGTGCGGATGAAGTCCAGCACCACGTTCACCGTCACGCGCCCGACCAGTTTGCCGTCTTCATCCACCACCGGCGCGGAAACCAGGTCGTAGCGCTCAAACGCCTGCGCGGCCTGGTCGGCCTTGTCGTCCGGGCGCAGGGTGATGGTGTCGGTCAGCATCAGGCTGCCGACGATCTTTTCCGGTTCGTTGACAACGATGAGATTGATCGGCAGCACGCCCTTGAAGCGGTCATCGCGGTCCACCACGAACACCTGGTCGGTGTGGTCGGGCAGTTCGTCAAAACGGCGCAGATAGCGTGATACCACTTCCAGCGTGATGTCCTCGCGGACATGGATCATGTTGAAATCCATCAGCGCGCCGACCGCATCTTCCGGGTAAGACATCGCCGCGCGCAACTGCTCGCGTTCTTCGATGGACAGCGACTTGAACACATCGCGCATCACCGCCTGCGGCAGGTCCGGCGCCAGGTCGGCGATCTCGTCGGTGTCGAGCTGTTCCGCCGCCTCGCGCAACTCCTCGCGGCTCATGGCGGCGATCAGCGATTCGCGCACCGCATCGGAAACCTCGATCAGTATCTCGCCGTCGCGCTCGGCCTTGACCAGGTCCCACACCAGCAAACGCTGCTCGATGGGCAGGGCTTCCAGGATGTAGGCAATGTCGGCGGAGTGCAGAGTGCCCAGCTTCTCGCGCAGCTCGGCGAGATGCCGCTTGTGCAGCAGCTTGTCCACCAGGTCGTGGCGGTCCGCGCGCGGCAACTCCTGCTGGTGCACCACAGCCTCGACCAGCGCGTGCTTGTCCAACAGGTGCAACACCTGTTGCAAGTAATCCTGAACGTTTTCCGCGTAATGGGGTTCGTGGTCTTCGGTCATGGCTGCGGCCCTGAAATTGGCGGCTATTGTAAAGAAATTAACGCACGGCTGCGCGGCAAATTTGGCCGGATTCAGGGGCTGGGCTGTTCAGGGAATTTCCGCGTCGCTCATGCGCCCGAGTATGATGTCCGTTTTGCGCAGCAGGCCGCGCGCTTCGCGATGTTTGTCGTAGTAACGCGGATTGGGCACCATCGCGGCGAGCCTGGCGGCCTGGCCTGCGGAGAGTTGCGCCGCGCTGACGTGGTAGTAATGCCGCGCCGCCGCTTCCGCACCGAACACGCCGTTGCCCCATTCGATCACATTCAGATAAATCTCAAAAATGCGCTGCTTATCCATCATCTTTTCCAGCATCACCGTGATGAGCGCTTCCTCGCCCTTGCGCCACGGCGTGCGCCTGGTGGAGAGAAATAAATTCTTCGCCAATTGCTGGCTGATGGTGGAACCGCCCGCCACGATCTTGCCCTTCTTCAGGTTCTTCTCGTAAGCCTT